>NZ_JBZWGR010000008.1:0-218129 GCF_058661685.1 Enterobacter sp. 6722112
CATACACCTTTCCGTCGATAACTTTGACGATGATCGGCGGAACATAGTCGCCACGCTTGTAAGCATCGGCCAGCACTCGAATACCAGCTTTGATGTCCGGGCGCTCGTAGTAGTTCTCGCAGAAAGCGCCACGGGTGTTAAACCCTTCTTCCTCCAGCAGAAGCTGAGGAGAGATAGTGAATCCATCCCCTTTTTTCAGTTCTTCGGGGGCGGTTACGCCTTTGAGAGCGCGGAGTGAGTTGATAACAGCCATTCGTTGGTTCTCCTTGTGACTTGCTCACTTTATAGCATCACTTTTTGATACTGTAAACAGGGCGGCATAAAAAACCCGGCGCTTTACAGTACCGGGTTCTCTCTTCCTTCTCACCACTAACTTGCTTTGACTTTGAGCAACCTCAGCGCCAGCATGGCCCATTGCAGATATGCTTCCAGTCGTTGCTGGTACTCTTTCCCTGGTGGGCGTTGACCTTCCTTGTGGGCGATCGTCCTCTCGATACCGGCGAGGCTCTTTCTCAGCTCCAGGTTCCTGCGTATTCCCACCATTCTCTGTCTTGCTGACTCAAGAGACAGACTCCCAAGTCCAAAGAGGGGCAGTTGTCTGTAGTCCTGTGTTCCCAAGTTAATTTGGTTCCACGCCATTGCTGCTTGCCACGGTCGTTTCTGGATTTGCTGGATCGCCTTCCCACAACCCAGGCAGACCATATTCCAGCGCACAGGAGGACCTATAACCTTCTGCATTTGCGCCCGGCCATGACAACTATCGCAGGCTGCCACAGGAACGCTGAGCGGGTCGTGGTGCCCATAGGCTACTGTTTCAGTCTGGCTGTAGTGTTCATCTGATTTGAGCTCCGCCAAGAGCTTCTCACGCTTCTCTTTTGCGTATTCGAGGGTTAAGCCTTTTCTGATTTGTTCCATGTTCAGTCCAGAATGATTTTTCTCTTGTCTCGCTTGGGAGTGCCTTGTTCTTTCTGGTCCGATGTAGAGCTGATGACTTCTGGCTCTTTGGCCTCGCCCCTTTGTAGTTCGTCAATACTCCCCAGCTCTGTTCCACCGTGTCTTATCTCACCTTGATCTCTATGCTCTCTAGTTGAACGACGGATCTCTTCCGAAACTCCACGCAAAAAACCAATTACATTGGCCCGGAATGTACGTCTCTTCTCCTCTATCTCAAGCAAGTAACTCAAGTAGAAGTAAAACGGTATCGAGACGAACAATGACAAAGGGAACCAGCCTTTTTCGCTGGCAGAAACAAAGAGTCTCGGCTCAAACATTTTCATGGCGAGGGTCGCCATTAGCACAGAGACAACTACTGGAGTCACCGCCATCAAAAATCGGGAATGAAGGTACGCCATCCAGACCCCAGCGACTAAAGCTGTTAGCGAGAGGAACATAGCAACAACCAACGGGCTCGCATCAATGGCGATTAGCCCTATCTGGACGATAATGACGAAGCAAAGAAGCAATATTCTGTATAAAAATGACCGCATTCCAACCCACCTCAATCCAAGATAATCTTGCGCTTATCTTTCTGAATTTCGATAGGCTGCTCCGGTTCACTCAGAACACCCTCTGACGCTTTCAGATCTTGAATACTTGGAAAGCCCTTCCCTGCTCCTGCTTTTCTTGGTCTCTGCTCTGTTACCTCAATCGCTATTTCATCCCCCTCCCGGAACTGCGGGTAACAACCAGCGCGGTTGGCATAGCGATTCAACGACATTTTGAGCAGCCGGTATTTCTTTGGGCAGGTTATTTGTACTGACGCATCAGAGCTGCAAGCTGCGTCAAGCCGCCGGAAAAATTCCTCCGGTATCCCCTTTACAAGGAGATCGCTCAACTCATCCATAGGCCTTGAGCCGGTTGGCATCGGATATGGCAACCTCCGGTATTCTCTGTAGATGTACCGCTTGATGACGATATGAAAGACGAATGCGGCAAAGCCCCACAAAGGGCCATTAAGGAGCCCCGCAACGATAAGTAGCACCGACGGGAAGGGAACCCCTACGAAACTCGGCAGGACTTTAATCTTTACCATCGGCGTTGACCGACGCACACTCTCACTCATTTGCTGACCCTTTACGTGCAACCTTGTACTGCACTTTCAGATCGTAACCATCCACTTCCTGATGAAGGACTTTCACGGGGACACCTTCAACGGTCCCCAGGTACACGCTCAGCTCAACTTCCGGAACATCGTCCCTGAGACCCAGTACATTGCGCCACCCAGTCGATGTCTTCTGGCAGTGAGCGCCCACCCTGTCATGCCGGTAGTAAATGTCTTTGTTATCTCCTTGGCAGATGAAGAATCCACTAACCTGCCCCGTCCTTAACACCCACTTGCGGTTGTGGAAGGTAGCTTCTTTCTCCACCTCAGTGGACTTGTCTATAGCCACCGGGCTTACCACCAGCTCTTGTGCGGCCAAATCAGACACAAGGCCTATTACCAACGCGGATAACAGAGCGGCCATAGCCGCCCGTGTCATCATACTGCCGCCTCGTGAGTGGCATCGGCAAAGAATTTGCCTTGTTTGTAGATCTCGTCCTTCTCGAACGAGATAGCATCCGCACGACTGCTGAATGGGCCATAGCTTTTACCGTCGATCAGCACCTTCCACTGGCAACGCCAAACACGAGTCCATGCCGCAATCTTTGACTCGTCTGAACAAAGTCCGCGAATAACATAGAACGCAATCATTAGAATGCCGCTCGTCGGCACGATGCGCGAAACCCTTGTTTTACTGTATTCCTGCACTTCAAGGCCTTTGAAGGAAACCTCATCGGCAAACCCGCAGACCTCACCATTTTTGATTACGATGCGCTTTTTGCTCATAACCGACCCCACTAATCCAAAATAATTTTGCGCTTGCCTGGCTGTACTTCGATTGGCTCTTCCTTTTGCACCTTTGGTGCCGGAGCTGATGAGCTGACAACCACCGGTTCTCTTTCTGTGTTTTGTTGCTGGCGCTCACGGAGTTCATCCACTGAGGGAGGCTCATTGCTTGGTCGTTCAGCCCTTTCTGCACGTCGGGCTTCTCTTAACAACTCATCAATTTCGGAGTCGCTCCGGTTATTCATAAAAGCTCTATAGGCAAAGAAAATCAGCACCGGTACTATTGCCACCAAGAAGAAAGGAAATGAGCTTCCGCTATCTTCCACTGGCTTGGTACTGGCCGCGCCTGTATCGAATACGGTACGAATAACCGTTGGCGCGGTCATGATCATAATTGCAGGCATTATCCCCATCACAATTCCTGATGGGCTCTGCCTCATAATTCCACTAGCAACCCCAAACACCAGCATCAATCCCGCTATGACTTTGACGAAAGAGCTATCCATTAGACCGATCATGGAGTCACTTACCTCCTCGAACGGACTTTGAAACGCACTGGTATTGCGGTCAGTGTCTTGTGCAGCATTAATCTGCTTGGGAGGTTCACTCTTTGGTGCAGTCACTATGGATGACGCTGATTGTTGGCTGGCAGCCTTCTGCGTTTCACCATCCTGCTTGACCACCCCCAGATCCTGAGTTTTGACGTGCGTTTGTGCTGGTGGTGCTAACTGGTATTTGACTGCCAGGTTGTTGCCGTGGACTTCAATGGTTTGCAGGGAGATGGGTTTACCTTCCAACTTGGTCAGAGCTTCTTGGAGCGGCAGCTCCTGAGCATCAGTCATACCGCCCATAAAGCCATTAAACCCGTCATCATGAATACGGCATCGCAGCCTTCCCGAATAGCTACGGTATTCACCTGGGCAAACAAAATAGCCGCCCTGAGGGCCATCCAGTTTGCGCCATTTATTGCTTTTGAAGGCCTCCACTTTGGTCACAACTGGCTGACCGTCATGGTAATCAATGACCGTTTTGCTCTCCGGGCCAGTGTCCTCTATCTTCTTGCTGCCTGAGTCATCTGAGAGCATTTGCCCCACCATAACGCCAGTCACAAAGTCACTGGCAAAGGCCGCAGGAGCTGCGACCATGAGACCAACCAGCAAAAGAAGGGGGACGCGCCCTGTCCTTCTCATCACCATTCGTTCTGTTCCGTTTCGTGCTGGGTTTGACCAGCATTGAAGTGGTACTCGGGTTTCAGCTCTTTTTCTTCGACTTCGAGCTCTTCCGGGCGAATACGCTGTTCCAGCGCTTCACAGGTCTTACCCTGAAACCCCGTGAAATCGGCAGCAATCTTGCCGCCCTTGATCTTGATGTTTACCTTTTTCACTTTGTCACCTCGTCGTTAAGTTCAACTAATCTGATTGCCTTGGCGCTATTACCAAACAGCTTCCTCAGCTTCCAGTTCCAAAGTGCCATCGTGATGCTGCTTCACCGTCACGCTGAAACCTTCCTCTTTCAACTGCTGCTCGTAGTGGAAGGCAATGTAGCGATCCTGCACCTTGCTGCTTGCCTGCTGCGTCCAGCGGCCATAAGAGCCGTAGTTTTCCTGGTACTGCTCCCAAACACCGTTTTTTTCCTTGTAGCCAATCCGGTGCTCCTTGTTGTTCTGGTCGATCAGAACAATCGGGTATTTCTCGAAGGTGTAGCCAGCGCCCACGCGGTACAGCTTTTCGTTTTCAACAACAACGCCAACTCCCTCCAGAGCCTTCAACAGCAGCTCTTTGTCTTTGTAGGCGACCTGCACCTTGCCTTTTACGATATGGCTCATCTCATCACTCCTGAGTTGTTTCGGGTGTCATGCCGTGTTCCGACATAACAAAGTTAAGCGCGGCAATGGAATAGTCTTGCCCGAGAGAAACTTCGATCTTTCCTTCTTTCTCCAGCTTTCGGCCAAGCTCGGTAAGGTTTTCCATCATGGGGATGAGCTTGAACAACGAACTCATGTAGGTGATCGATGTGGAAACGTCTCGGGCGAACTGGTCCAGCACCTTACTCTTGTCGATAACCAGAGGCTCTGGTCTATCCACTCCATCTTTTTCTGACTGGAGTTTGCTGCACAGCTTGAGCAGCTCAATCCCCTTCTCAATGTCTTGTTTGTACATAACGGTCAATTCTCCTCTCTGCCGTTTTGATGCTCTCTCCTGGCCGCACCAGCTCGCTCCCTAGCCCACTCAGCTAGAGCATTGATTAAGTCGCTGACTTCTGAGTGGAATATCAATGACACAGCAAGAGCAGTCCAAAAAACCCACTCCATCGCTTAGTCCTCGATGGCAAGTTTGCGTCCAGAGCCATTCTGCTCTTGAACATCGAAGTTATTGGCCGGATAGAAGCCTTGATCCCGCAAACTGCGAATCTGGTTGATGTCTTCCCGGCGAGTTTCACTGGTCGGGGTAATGCGAGTGACCGCATCCACCAGCGCTTCATTGTTGAGCTCTTTGTCCTGAGCGTTCGCCAGATACATCGCGTCAATGACGGCCTGTTCAATCTCTGCCCCGGTGTATCCCTCGGTGGTACGAAGTAGCGTAGGCATATCGAACGCGGCGATGTTGGCCTTCTGCTTGGCGAGGTGGATCTCAAAAATCTTCTGGCGCTCAGCCACACTTGGCAGATCAATGAAGAATGCTCGGTCCCAGCGGCCAGCTCGCATCAATTCAGGAGGCAGCGACTGAACCCGGTTGGCCGTCGCCACAATGAAGATCTTCTTCTTGCGCTCTTGAAGCCAGTAGAGGAAAGAGCCCAGCAGGCGCTTGGATACTTCGTGTTCGCCATCGGCATTACCAAAAAACTTCTCCATCTCGTCAATCAACACAACAACGGGTGCGATCTGCTCAATGGTCTGCAATGCACGATTGAACTGGCGCTCGGTTTCACCGAGATACTTGCTATAGAAACGGCCCATATCCAGGCGAACCAAGGTAGTGCCAAGTACACCGGCAGCGGCTTTTGCCGTCAGCGATTTACCACCACCAGGTACACCGGCCAGAAGGACACCTTTTACCGGAAGGTCTTTGTCCCAACCGGCTTTACGTATCTGGAGGAACTCCTTGAGGTTTTCGAGACCACCGACATTCCCAATATCAATGGCCTCAAGCACATCGAGGCCGACATCACGCAAGATGTGAGCTTTTTCTTTTCGGATCTCGCCCAGGTATTCTTCACCCTTGAATTTCAAGTAAGCGGAGTAGGTGAAGACGTTCTTCATCTGGGTGTGTGACAAGCCCAAGGCGTGGTTTGCGATGACAGCACGTTCGTTGCTCTCGAAGACTCCACCATCTTTCACGTTATCTTCACAGGTCTGGAGCAGTTTCAGGATTTCCTGATTGCTCATAGCCGGGAGATCGATGTGATAAACGAACTCTTCATTGAAGACGTCTTTGCCAGCGATGATGTAGTTGATCCCCTCATTCTCCAGATAGGTCAGTGATGACTTGAGGGCTGGGAGTGTTTCCGGGTTTGCACGTTGGCGGTCGAAAAAGAAAGTGTCGAACACGACAACTCCGTTTTTGGAGGACTTCTTGGACTCGTCCACCATTGCCTTCATCGTGCCTGGATCAGGCAGCTTCTTGAATGGCATTACAATAAAGTGCTTGCCGACTTTCTTTGCAATGTCAGAGAAAACGCTCTCTGCGCGGCCCAGCTCAAAAGTGCTAACGTTGATGACTGGAAAGGACAACTTGATTGGAATCTCAAGTTTGTCCATTTGCTGTGTAATATCGCTCATCGCTTATCCTTTAAATAAATTTCGACTTGTTGATCACCTCACATCATAAGTTCATTTTATGATGCTGTAAATATCACCTTCCAACTCTGTAGCTGTTCACGGCGGACTCAACGCGCTTGACTGACACGTCTATACCATTTGTCACCAGCAACTCATGCACTTGGCAACAGGCCTGTTGTTTCAGGCCAAAGAACTCTTCGTTAACACGGGCATACTCTGCTGCCGAATTGGAGGCGGCTCGTCTTAGATCTGGCATCAGAGATTCAACGCGAGACTCTACTTTGTCCA
This sequence comes from Enterobacter sp. 6722112, assembly GCF_058661685.1. Taxonomy (NCBI): domain Bacteria; kingdom Pseudomonadati; phylum Pseudomonadota; class Gammaproteobacteria; order Enterobacterales; family Enterobacteriaceae; genus Enterobacter; species Enterobacter sp. 6722112. The sequence goes on from NZ_JBZWGR010000008.1 coordinate 6,894, forward strand.
GAGAGGAACTGGCAGACGACAAGCTGAACAGCGAGAAGACGCTCCCAAAGTCGAAACCATCATTCAAACCGGCAAAGTCCATACCCAGATCGATAAACTCAGTTGCCATTGAGTGGTGCAGTGAGCCCACAATGTCACGATGATCCCCCAGCGCATTTGCGAAGGCTTTCACAGCTCTCTTCGCATCGTCTATTTCACTGCTGGCCGAGGAGTTTGACATCGACGACATGACGGAAATGCCCTTGTTGTCAGTCACAAGGTCGAGAACCTCCATTGTTTGTGCTGATGAAACACTGGAAGAGGCCTCACTGATTTCACGTAAGGCTTTTTGCCCCATGTCCACCAGTCGCTTGTTGCTCTCGTGGAGTCGAGATGCGGCGTCAAGCCTATCTTGAGCTTGGGTGATTCGTTCCAGAATCTGGCTACCGTCAATCGCTTGCTTCACGGCCCGAGAAACCAATCCCTCTTTGAGCTGGTCTCTCCCACGGCGCAAATACCGCAAATCGCTGTTATGGCCTTTTAGTGCTGAACGTATAACGGCGATGTCTCGACGAAACTGCCAGAACGTTATAATTTTTTGCCAGATCCCCAACTGAGCACGCTGTTGGCAAAGAGCTTCGTACTCTGCACCTTTCTCTTCAACCTGGCTGAGAGCTGCGGTAATCCTGTCTTGATATTGCCGGTCGTCAGCCAAGTAACTTTGAATTGCTTGTTCCATCCCGTACCCCAAAAACTTTCACATGTGAAAGTTCATTCTTTCTTTGTTCTGCCAGTACAAAGTATTTTGCCTTAGAACGACCTCACACCCCGCCCCTGCTCACGCCCATTTTGGGCAATTACAGATTCAGCATTTACAGGCTTATAATGTGATGCCGTAATAGACAAATAAAAAACGGCATAGCCGTTTTTACCTTACTTTGCTTTGCTCCGGCCCCCGCATAGTGCATTACCAATGCGTGATGAAAAATCCTTCCATTCTGGACTGTTCCGGTAGTCATCCTGTCCAGTTGCTTGTTCCTGGCTGGTCGATGCGAATTGATTGAGAGCATCCGGGCACGAAGAGCAGACCCCGATACCTTCCACTCTATTCACGCGAAGCCAGTGACACGGTTGACCGTTTTCAACACAAGCGTGATCATCGGTGCATCCGCACCCTATACATTTAGCAGTGAGCATAAGCGCCTCCCCAAGTAAATTAACAACATCATAGTATCATTATGTGATGCTGTAAATATTAAAAAGAAAGCGGCCATAGCCGCCCTTCCGAAGTAATTTTCCTTTAGTGGTTGTCTTGGCCCTGTTTCCAAGCGACGAATGCCTGCACTAGCGGTACGCCATCATCACTCAAGGCATTCCCTTCTATCCATCCGCCTCGTATGACGACAGACTGCCCTGATTCCAAGCCAAAAGGTTCCCACTCAGAAGCCACCGGGGAACCGTCCACCAGCAGGTCGAGATCTTCAATCCATTTATCCCGGCCATCCAGAGTTTTCCAAACTGAGTCATCGACCCAAAAGGCCTTGATTTGTTCTGGTGTGGCATTGGTCCAATCGTTGTCTTTCCCGTCAGCAAGTGAAAGTACAGAGTCAACCGTTTGCTGCCAGTTCGGCCAATCTTCTTCGACAACAACGCAAGTAAGCGAGCTCTTGCCATTTGCTCTGCGGCCATCATCAACCTTCCGGATCAGCCTTTCCAGTGTCGCCAGCTCCTCATCGCAGAGCACGGCCTGTGCATCGCTTATCTTTGCCACGAAGTAACGTGCTTCAAGCATCGACATAATTATTTTCCTCCCCAGGGCACAAGTTTTGTCGAATATCCAAGCATTAGTGGGTGCTTCGGGTCCCCCGAACCAGTCACGCCAAATGCCAATACCGGCTTCCCAGATGCAACGAGCTGCTCTAAAAGCCTGTCCAAATGAACATGCAAAGACTTAGGCAGCTTAGTTCGGCTCCCCCAGCAGGGCACCAAGACATCAGCATCCCGAATAATCCTTTCCAAGTGGATTTCATTTTCAGGCCCGACAGGATCAACCGCCGTAGCCAGCTCTCGAACGTCGGTCGCCCGAAAAGCAAAAGCATTACCGACTATGAATCGCCTCCCTCCGTTGACCTTGGTAAACCCTATCCACTTTCTGACCGTGTGATCGTCCTCGGTGGCCGTGGCCGTAGAGCCGTTTACACCAAAATAACCGAACACAAGGCCTTCGGGTTGCACATCCCTTTCCAGACGGTATCTGTACATGCCGCACTTGCTGATAATTGCACTCAAAGTGTCACCTCTTTTTGAATGAAAAATGCCCTTTCACAGTTGCATTTTTTAATGCTGTGATAGGATAAAAGTGTAAGTTGAAAAGGAGAGATGACCATGAAACATGTACTGAATATCGCGCTGATGGCTGTTGTTATTCTTGGCCTGGCTATGCTTGAGGCCACCAACTGGGGTTACGCAGTGCTGGCTATCCCGGCAGTGATTTGGGCCAAGTCGGTGCTCAACCTTCTGCACAAACTGCCGGTTCTGGCTGCTGCTTTTTGGATTCTGGTTGCTGTTTTCGCGTGGCAAGCGGCACTTGTTGGTATCCTGTTCTATGGCGTACTTGCGACCCCTAAAGCGCCAGCAAACACCAATGGCAAGAAAAGCCGAAAAGCCAATCTGATGGGCACTTACAGCTACGACTTTAAAACCGGCGAATGCTTTAGCTAAGACTGGCTCCACGGTTATTTCTCCTCAGCCTTCCTGATGGGCGCTCTCAGCGCTCTCAGGACAGCTTCTTCAAGAGCTGCGGCCCCTGCCCTATCACGTCGCTTTGTTAATGCCCCATATTGCTTCCTGATGGGTAGCATCAGCTCTTCGAGTTCATTGCGCTTCCTATCGTCGGCTTCAAGTTTCTCGCTTCGCGCCAAGGCTTCGGCTTGCTCGCTTTTTGCTTGCCACTCTATCTTGTCGCCTTGCACTTCCCATGCTTTAACGTAATGAGCATCATCCAGACCTTTTGCTCCGTTGTCCGAAAACGAGGCCCCTGAGTAAATGCCACCGACAACCCAGCGCCTTTTGCTTTTTCCCTTTGAGAAATACATCTCACGGCCTAAAACACCATCGCGCAAAGTGGCTACCGAGATAAATAGCCCAGCGTCCCCTTTCCTAAAGCCGCAGAACACAAACTCAAGCGGTTCGTATAAATCACTCATGCTGATCACTCCGAAGAACAGACAAGACCTTCTCAGCTCGCTCCTGGAGGTCTATGAGTTCGGCAGCATCATTACCGCTCAATGACATGTCCCCGCCATAGAGGCGATACTCAACGCTGTCCATCGCCTGGCGAAGCAATCCTAGAAGAGCATTCACGTTTGCCGGTGTTGATAGGGCGACGGCTTCACCTTTCAGCTCACGTCCATTAAATTCCGACCACTCGGCTATGCCTGTCAGTTCGCAACAATTTGAGCAGGACATACTGGCAACATTCTGGGGATCGTCTGGACAGTGTTCATTGATGACAAAGTTCATCTCGTCACTGCCGCACTTTCCACAAATGATGTGTACTTTTTTGCCCATGCTGCTGCCCTTAGTGGAGAGTCTGCTCTTCCACAACAATCATCCCGTCAACCAAGCTGATTGTGGCGGGACCGCAGTTACCCAGCACCTCAGCTTTGACTCCGTTGTTCAACGCGACATAAAGCCGTCTCGCCCCGTTGGTGACGCGGATGCCTTTCTGGTCGAGTTGTTCAAGCATTTCTTCGTAGGTAATTTTTTCGTCCATCAGTTCTCCTCAGCAAGGATCTCGTCGATGAGGTTCTTTGCTATCAATCTGGCATCCAAAGGGACAGCCAGGCTGTCAATTCTGCCTCTTTCATGGGCAACAATGAGTTGCGCCTTCCAAGCTATCCCGGAAAGAGAAGCATCAGGTTCTTTACCTGAGCTTCTCATACATCTTGCGTTTCGGTACGCCGCCAGCCACTCAGGTCTGGTTGAGTTATAACGCCCAAGGCCAGCTTTTCGTTGGAAGCACATTCATCGCGCACCTTTACAGATTCATTTTATGATACTGTAAACAATAAAAAGACACCTTGCAAGACTTTCACATGTGAAAGTTTTCTGGTTTACATCTGCTCGCTTGGATCAAACCCCAAAGCCTTGCACACGTCATCCAGGTCATCGAGCGTGAAGAATCCCAGCGTCAGTTCCCCGGAGCGCTTCGCGGGGTTATAGCGAACTTTGATAGGCCTACCCGTAGCATCGCTCATCAGGGTCTCCAGGCGCTTAATGTCTGCATCCCTGTCCACTTCTTTGCCCTTCGCTATCGCCTCAAATTTATGAACCGGTGTCCTGGTATGCAGGAGATCCCTCAGGAGCTTTTCTCTCTTGCTGAAAGGTAACTTAGCCACGGCCCTCACATGCCCCAGGGTGATCTTGCGTGGATTTCTGAGCCAGAGCGTTAGCTCTTCCTCCGATAGCGTACCGGCGCGTTTCAGGTGTGTAACCGTATAGACCTTCTCAATACCCAGATCCTCTCTGATCTGACTGTTTGAACGCCCCTCTCCGCTTAGGAACGCGACCACATAGGCCTTTTCTGCATCAGTCATGCCTGGATGCTGGTGGTAGTAGTCAATGGCTTCTCTTGCATCGAGCAGTAGGGGTAGGTTGTTCATTCAGGACACCTTTTAGTCACATGACTATATCGAGGCTTATTCTACCCCCTATTTTAGTCACATGACTACTTACTGACATTTCGGCCCCCATCGCCGCCGATTTTTCTTGATTATAGGTTTGAATCTATATAGGATTGCACCTATATTAAGTAAGGAGAAATCATGTGGGTCATCGAGACAACCGACACCTTTGATGAGTGGTTCGATGCTCTGGATGATACCGATAGAGCAAACGTGCTGGCTTCGATGATGGTGCTGCGAGATAGAGGCCCCATGCTGTCGAGGCCATACGCGGATACTGTTAACGGTTCATCCTACAGCAACATGAAAGAGCTTCGGGTCCAAAGCAAAGGAGATCCTATCAGAGCGTTCTTTGCGTTCGATCCAAAGCGTAAGGGGATTCTTCTCTGCGCCGGTAACAAGACCGGGGACGAGAAAAGGTTTTATGAAGTAATGATCCCAATTGCAGACCGTGAGTTTGCGGCGCACTTGGATAAATTGAAGAAGGAGTGACGTTATGGCAAGAACTCTTGACCAAATGCTGGCAACAGAAAAGCCTGAGGTTGTTGCCAAAGCACAGAAAGCGGCCACTGAGATGTTACTGAACATCCACTTGGCAGAGCTTCGTGATCGCATGAACCTTACCCAGGGGGAAATTGCTGCATCTCTGGGTGTGAGACAGCCGACAGTCTCCGAGATGGAAAAACCTGGACGAGATCTCAAGCTGTCGTCCATTAAGCGGTACGTTGAGGCCTCCGGTGGCAAGCTACGCCTCGATGTTGAACTTCCGGACGGCACCCACTACGGCTTTGCCGTTTAACTCGATACGCCCCGTTATGGGGCGTATTACTTCTCTTGCTCTTCTTCCAGCCGTTTTCGGTATATCTCTCCTGCACGTTCCCTGCCATCGTCGGTCAGCCTAAAGGCCAGCTTTAGAGAAGCATTCCGGTACTTGTTCAACAGGCCGTTCTCCACCAGCGTGTGGCATGACGTTCGGAAGTTCGTTCCATGAATACCGCTCTGGCGAGCTGAATTGATCATCTCCAGTATTTTTACACCTGGTACAGGCTCGGCTTTTCCACCGGCCTCAATTGCGTATAGAATGAACAAAACGTCTTTTTGAGTTGACGACAATCTCATCCCTTCCCCTTATTCATGTCTGATATGAATAAGGCTCCCACGAAGGAGCCTTATGTAAACCTTATTCATGTGTCACATGATTAAGATCTAGTTCACGGAGTCTTTCAACCCCTTACCAGCTTTGAACCCAGGAATGTTGGCCGCCGCGATCTGGATGTTCTCTCCAGTCTGGGGATTCCGCCCGGTTCGCGCTGCGCGTTCCTTAACGTGGAAAGTACCAAACCCAGTGAGCGCTACTGTCCCACCCGCTTTAAGCTCCTCTGTCACTGAGTTGATCAGCGCATTTACCGCAGCTTCGGCCTTTGCTTTGCTAATGTCAGCGTCTTCGGCCACTTTCATAATCAGTTCACTTTTGTTCATCGTTATTCCTGTTTGTTTTCTTGGTTACTGTTTACACCTGCATACTCTGGGGTGTGGTTAGTGCTTTCTTCGCCACTCCCAAGGGGGAGTTCTCTCCGATTCCGGTAATGCCCAGAGACCTCGCTTATCGGCTTTGGCTTCGGCCTCCAGCTTGAACAGCTCCGGTGTTTTGGCGTACTGCCGGTACACCCACGCACTCCCAGAACGGACCATTTCGGCATTGACCCATTTGCCATCGACATAAAGGTTGGCGACCAGACGGCCATAACGGTCTTTGTCGATTTGCTCGACTTTAATCATTCGACCAAACACCAGATCGGACAACGCCTGTTTCGCCTTTGAGCCGTAGGGTTGTTTCTTCTCTGGGGTGTCGATTTCCGCCAGCCTTACCCGGTACTGGATTTTGCCGCTCCGGCAATCTTTCCCGGAGTCACAGCTTTGTTCAGTCAGGACCTTGACCGTATCACCGTCAGACACCCCCACAACCTTCGCAGTAAAGGTTTCTGCCCATACCTGAGGGGCCACCACCAGCATGGCTACCAGGAACGCTGAAACCCCCGTATTTTTCACAAAACCTAACCTCATAATCACTCCATCCAAATTACTTTTTTTTCCCAGCCGGTAGAGCCTTGGCCCAACAGAGCCTTGTTTCATCCACCTTGCTGTCTACGATTCGACAGGCATCCCAGTTAAGAGATGACCAGTGAGCAATGGCAGAGGCCAACCAGTACCACGGTGCCGTAAACACCGGCTGGCCCCCTTCCTTCGTTTTAAATACCTGGTATCGCATGTTGATCCTCCTGTTTGGGTGAGGCTTAGGCCTCGTAATAGAAATTTTTTGTGTCCGGATAGGGTTTAAAGCAATGAGCCGTGGCTCTCCCCAGGGAAAGCACTGAAGCCTCAGCTTCCGGCGCTTCCTCAGTGTCTTCACGAAATTCCCCGCCAAGTTGCTTCACCCATTCGGCAGCGAGCTGCACACCTTCATCAAAGGGAACTTTGTTCTTTTGAAGCACATCCAGATAGGAAAGCAGCAAGCAGTGAGGCGTAATGACGGCGGTGTTCCAATCGGTTGCGAGCCGTGTTTCGTCCATATCTGCATACCAGGCATCAACCTGATGTTTCAATCCGATCTCGGCCATCATGCCGTGCTTACCGGCGACCTTTCTGCCTTCCTCTACCACATCAACCGGGGCGTCCCAGTAGAGGACTCCCCCGTCCGCTTCTTGGGTCGCACAGGTTGCACCTTGCGGCCAATGCCTCCGTTCCATAACGAGCTCGCAGAGCGTTTGGTTGCCTACAGGAGCCTTGTAGTCCTCATCGAGATTCACCACGATGGTTTCCGGCTCCTGTTCAACCGGTGGCAGGTATCTGGCGACCAGAGGCATTGTCAAAATCACAGCCCCATCCATGTGAAAGGATGTTGGAGCCTTCACTATTCGGTCCATTACCCAGCACCAAGCATGAAGCAACCGATCCTCTACCTTGTCGTCAGCCTCAATCTCTTGAACGAACTGGTTGAAACGAACCTGACTATCCAGAAACAGGCCTGTGCTCTGACACTTATCGCTGATCGTATGAATGAGCTCCGCCTGCTCCAGAAGCATTTCTCGGGTGACTTCCTCCACATCACCAAATGCGTCAAACAACTTTGTCATGTAGTCACGAATTTGCATGTTCTTCCCCCTCGGCATCGAATTGCTTTGCAAGCTCAGGATCACCGGCCCAGCGAAGGGCGTCTCCCATATGCGTGAAAGCGCGTTTATTGTTATCCTGCTTATTCACCCTGACCGGCGTCTTTTGGTCACGAGGCTGTAGTAGCCAGTACCCGGCCTCTTCCCTGATTAGTTCTGCGGCCACCAGAAAGCCGTTCTTCGTTGCAATGATCATCATCAGCTCCCGTGGTTAAGCCAGTAGGCATAGATAGTGATGGCAAGGCCTCCCGCGAGCACAATGACTGCGGCGGTACGCTGGACCCACTTCGATGCACCAAACCGCGCCAGGTGTCTCCCCAGGAACTGGAAAGGTGCTGTCTTTCCGATAGCGCGAATCACCCAGGAGATTGCCAACAGAAGGATGGCTGTGGCCGGGTATATACCAACCCCTAAGAGATTCATCTCTCCGACCGCGAGCTGATAGATGAATGCCAACAGCATGGCTACCGCAGTCAATACAGCTACAACCTTGGTCCCGTTTCGCCAGTCCCACGCTCGACGTGCGTCACTGGTAAAACTCACCATCGAGACAAGGAACGGCATAAATGGCAGGTTCATGCTGGTGGGTTTATCCATGAATGCGTCAAGACCCACAAACATGGCCGTCATCACCACATAGAACAACAGGGCGGGGACAAGCATGTCGCGTAAAGACCGAACCTGGTTGGCGTTCGCGTTTTGAGTATTCGTCGTCATTGTGTTTGCCCCTTCAACATTCCCCATAGCTGACGGTGAAGATCAGCGATTACCTTGTACGTCCCCTTCACTGCTGGTTGCTCAAGGGTCTTGAGCATCCACAAAGCAATAAACAGGCTGGAAAGCAGTGCCACCACCAACTGGATGTTGTGGCTACTCAAATAGACGGCATAGCCGTTTAGGCAGGCACTCAATAGCAACCAGACCCTGGCCGTCATCAGCCCCCAGCGGTGATAGGTCACGAGCAGGTAGGCTGTTACGACAGAACAGAGTGTCATGGCACCAGAAGTGGCTAGGTAAACGACCCATGTACTGGCCTCGCCAGTGACGTAAGTGCCACCAACGGAGAAGGACAAGCCAAAGATCCAAATTGCTGCATTCCGGAGTAGGGCATCAACAATGATGTAACTAGCAGCGAGATTGATAATTCCGCGTTTTAGCATTACCCCCTCCCGTTATTCTGATACCTGCCCAGCTCAGCCCTGAGCCTATTAATTTCTTCCGTGGCTTCGGCCAACTGCTCCCGATACTTCTTGAACTGCTGATATGAATGCCAGGACTGTCCTTTCGATACTGACTTCGTGATGGCGGCGACCTCATCCGGCGTCAACCGGGTGAGCTGCTCTTCCGGATAGATCAGGATGGTGTTGCTGTCCCAGTCAAAGCCTGCGTGAATAGCTTTCACCCCCACTGTAGGGGTTCCACCAATCCCACCTGGCTGGTGGATGACAAGCCTCAAAGGCGCTGAGGCCTTGTGTGGATGAAGGCTATCGAGAGCCTCTTTTGCTTCTTGTAACTCCATAGATTCACCTCATAGTGAAATCAGGCCCCGGAGAGCCTGACTTTCACATGTGAAAGTTAATTTGCCTTCTGCTGTCTGGCAGAAACCCTCAAGGCCAGCGCCTTTTGCATGTCGGGCTGCTGGAAACGCACCTTGGTCCGATCAGGCCAACTGTCCATTTCATTGCACCGCAGGGTGTCTATGGCCGCATCACGGTAAACCTGATAGAAGTCGGTTCCACCTATGGAGTTAATTGCCATCATGGCGGCAAACATCGGGTTACTGTTCATGACGCTTGTAAGAGTCTCGGGGGTCATTGGGGTGTCGCATGACTTGTTGAGGGCAACCAGCAGGTCATTACCAACCAGGGCACAGGCAGCGCATACCTGTTTGGTATCATCCAAGGCCTTCGCGTATTCGTTGTTTGGCTGAGGGACGCTTGAGCAAGCCGACAGGACAAGCAGCCCCGCCAGAAGGCATCCCAATTTAGTTGTAATCTTGATCATCAGTTCTCACTCCACTTTCACATGTGAAAGTTTTTATTGGTTCGCGGAGTCGTCTTGTTGCGACTCAATCATCATTTTTCGCATCACGGCCATGATGGCTTGCGCCGGTTGAGCGCCGCCGAGAAGCTGGCTCTTGCCGGTATGGTTGTCCACTACAAAAGTGGCTGGTGTCCCGTTGACGCCATAGCTCTTGGCTTTCTGGATGTCAGCTTCAACCTTGTCTTCGTACTTTCCTGAGCCGAGGCACTCCCGGAACGCATCCAGATCAGCACCAACACCAGTGACAACAGAGGCCAGGTCAGCAACACCGCCACCATTCCCCTGGGTATGGTGGAAAATGTCGTTAACGAAGACCCAGAAGCCACGGTTGCCCTTCTGCTCAGCAATACATTCAGCGGCCAGAGCTTCCTTGTGAGCTGCCGGGTTATGGAAATCGAGAGGCATGTGCTTCCACTGCCAATTCACATTGCCTTTGCTGGCATCCACAATTTGTTTGGGTGTGTCGTGGAATCGCTTGCAGAATGGGCACTCCATATCGGAGAACTCCACCAGCGTGAACCGAGCACCAAGGTCCCCGTAGATGTGTTTGCCTTCTTCGACCTTCTCAGGTGCTGCCTCGAACTGGGCATACTTCTGATCGATGTCGGCTTGTTGTTTCTGCGCGACAAACTTGTTGATGCTTTCGGCCACAGCAGCTTCAAACTCTGCCTTGCTTTTGAAGGTGACGCCTTCGGCATCCTTCACCTGGTTGACCGTAGACTTCACGTTGGCGATCTCTTGCGCCAGATCCTTCTCTTTCACGAACTGGTAGATCCCGAACCCGGTTCCTACGAGCCCCAAAAGAATGGCGGCAACAACCCCGAGACGTAGTGATTTGGTACTTTGTTCTGTCATATCAAACTGCTCCTATCAGTAAACTTTCACAGCGCTGAGTTCTTGCACGAAGGAACTGGCTTCGAGCTTCGCTCGTTGGGTCAGTCGCCGGATGATGTCTTCGGTTGGTGTGTAGTCCACCAAGTTGCTCTGGTGGATGACGTCTCGCGCCACGGAGTTCAAACTACCCAGGCCATCAATCAGCCCAATGTCTTTGGCCTGCTCCCCGTTCCAGAGCAATCCAGAAAACACCTCTGGGTCGTCTTTCAGTCGATCACCCCGCCCAGCCTTCACTCGTTCGATGAACTGCTGGTGGGTTTTCGATAGAACGCCCTCCCAGAATTTCTTCATGTCAGAGGTAAGAGGGGAGAATGGGTCGAGAAGCGCTTTGTGCTCTCCGGAAGTGATAGCCCGGCGCTCGATGCCGAGCTTGTCCATCAAGCCGGTGAATCCAAACCCCGAGCTGATGACGCCGATAGAACCGACAAGGCTGGCGCGGTCAGCATAGATTTCATCCGCAGCAGAGGCGATGTAGTAACCGCCAGAGGCACCGATGTCATCAATGATGGCGTAGACCTTTTTCTCCGGATGAAGGGCTCGCTGCGCCTTCACTTCGTCATAAATCCGTCCTGCTTGAACCGGGCTACCGCCAGGGCTGTTTATGCGAAGCACGATAGCTTGTGAGTTCGGGTTGTCGAATGCAGCTTGGATGGACGGGATAAGGTGATCAGCATCGGCCAGAGTGCCAGCAGCAATTTCACCACGGATGTTGATATACGCGGTGTGAGGGGCTCCTGCCTTGGCGCTTTGCCACGGCATCCCACCCGGATTAGATGCCAAAATGATGAAGCCGATCATGAGAAGCACGAAACCAGATGCGCGAAGCACACGCAACATGGTCCGCCAGCGCCGGTCTTTCACCTGCTCTTTATGCAGGGTGAACATGTACTTCTCAATGAGTTCTTTCTCCCAGGGGATCTCTTTGTTTTCTGCCATTAGTTTTTCCTTTTGCATGTTTCGATTATCAGTCCCCAGAACTCTTCATCAGCGCTATCAGCCCGGTCTTTGACTTTCTGGTAAACAAGGTTGGTGTTGAGCTGATGCTCACGACAGAACTGAGCAATGTTGCTGTAGGTCCTGTCCAGATAGGTGAAGGGTTTCCCTTTACCTTTTTTCTTGGCGAGGATGAGCTTCCACTCATCATTGGAGAGTTTGTCTGCGGCCTTCCCGGTGTCCGCAATGCGCCTACGCACCGTTACCGGATCAAGTCCATGTGCTCTGGCTATGCTGGCAACGCAGTTGAACTTCCGACCGTCAATCATGACAGTAGGCAAATCACCAGCGGCAGCCTCCTTGAATCGGAAACCTCTGTAACCTGGTTTGAAGATCCCAGGAGCAAGTTGCTCACGGAACTCGATTGCTTGTTCTGACCTGACAAACTTGCTGTCGATTTTGCCGAGCATGTACTTAGCCCGAGCGATTACCTGGTAAAGCGTCTTCTCCAGGAGCATGGCGTCAGCAGCTCGACTCGGAAGACCTATGTCGTCTTCTTGCTCGATACCCAACATTTCTGCATGGCTGGAGCCTTCTGCATGTCGGAAACAGCCGTCGTACTCAAAAAGAAAGGAGGCCAAACCTCCTCTCAGCTTTGCTTTGAACCGGGTGTTGGCCGCGTTCTCTGGCGCTGGTGCCAGCTCGGACACTTCAAGCCCTAAATTTGCGGCCAACTTCCGCAGGTCTTCCTCTCCAATTCGGCATCCAGGCTGCATAACCTGCGCCAGAGCAGATTCATCAGCACATCCGCGTTCTTTCAGCTCAGCCAAGAGGTAGGGAACTCGTACTACCCCCATAAGCTCAAGCTCCCTGAATCGCGTGGACCACCAGCTCACAGAGTTTCCCGTACACAGGAGCAAGGCAGAGTGAAGCCATCACCATGCCAAAGGCTTTCGATGGAGCCTCTTTGGCGAACTTGGTCAACCACGGCATCATGCCGCACAGAGCAGCAACCATAGCGCCAGCCACCCCCAGGGAAGGGAATGCCATCACTTGGGCCAGAATGAAGAAACACTGGGCGTATGCCGCATGGGTCATCGCCTTCTTATCTGCTGCCGTGAACTCCACGGCATCTACGCTTTTGACTTTTTCCATCACATTGTCCTCATGCAACATCAGGTTTTCCGAAAAATTTCTCATACACTTCGAGGTCGAAGGCCAGCATGGTCTTTGCCGCCTTTTCACTAAGCTGGTGGAGGCTAAGCATCTGAACCTTGTCAGTGCCGGTCACTTGCAGATCCACCGCGAACCACGTCCCACCTTTGGTCACGGCCAGAACTTGCACCGCCCAGGGCTTATCCAGTCGTTCGGGCGGAGTGATCATGTTCGACACTTTGGCGACCGTCGCGGTTGAACCTACCCAGTGCTTGTCGAACGCAATGACGTTCAACGCTTCAAACGCATCCTTCGCAGCTTTAAACCGGCTCCGGACAGCATCTTGTTGCTTCCAAGCCATGAACTGGAGAAGGGTCATTCCACCAGCCATAAGGGTGAGAAAACTCAAGCCATTGGCGGCAGCTACGACCGTCGCTACCAAGGACCCCAACATGACGAAGCGGTTATGTTTAAGCTGGGCCACTATTCACCTCCTATACCAACCAGCGTACAGGACTTTTCAAAAATGCAACCCCGCCTAGCTGCCCAATTCGGGCAACCCTGATTCAATCCAGAACTTTCACATGTGAAACTTTCCGCCACAGGAACAGGAGGTTTTTACCTGACCAGAACGGATGGATTGATAGCGGTGCCACAGCTTGACCACTTCTTTTTCGCTGAGAAGGTTTGTCTTGATGTAACGGACTCTATCCCCGTCCGCTGTCTCAACAACGGTTCGGACATAGCCGTACTTGGCAACGGGTGCCTTGTACTTGTGTGACAGAATTACCCGGTAAACCGAGAGCTGGATAATGTCCGACTCATAGATGTGGTTTACCTGGCGCAGCTTGGTGTCCAAGGGAATGAGAACCCCATTCTTGGTTTGGTACACCTGATCAACCCTGCCGTGCATGGGCACCGGCTGTGTGGTTGATATGTCCTGTTCGGACAAAAACAGAGTGGCCGAGCGCAGCTCATAAGGCATGTTCTCTGATTTCCACCACGCCCAGGTGTCTCCAATGCCGCGTTTGCGCCATTGGTCCACTTTCGCAATGACGAAAGGGGCGATGATCAGGACGAATATCCAGAGAACTGGCTTCATGACTACCTCCGGCCCCTAAACCACTCTGGATGATTGGATACATCCATGCTCTTAACCTGTGATGAGAAGACCAGTAGCTCTTGGGTCGTCAGGACGGTCTCAGGAGCCCGAGCGATGAAAGGTCTCAGCAATTCAGAACCCGCATAGATATTGATGACCATATGCAATCGCTCTGTTGCTCCAGAAACTCTCCGCCAGCTCCGGTAGGTTTCTGTTGATTTGGCATAGCCAACCAAGGCAGGAGCCAGCGTGTCGGACTCCTTCGTATTCAACTTCCCTTTTGCTGCCTTCGATACGAACTCAGCGATCACCGAAGCCAGCATGTCGGAGGTAAGGTGAAGCGGCAGCTTTATCGTGTCGAAGTCAGCCTGCTTGATGGTGAACAGGCGGATGTGATCGTTGCGGTAGTCACGCACATAGATGACATGACTCTCAAATGGGTTGGAGTGGTTAAAGGCATCCATACCCCAGCCTGCGGCCTCAAGATGTGCGTTTGATACTGACTTGTCGTAATCAAATTCCACGCTATTACTCTCCGTCTTGTCGTTCAGGAACTTTCACATGTGAAAGTTTTCCGTCGGTCATGATGTCCAGGACGGCTTTGCCCAGTCTCATCCCTTTATGGTTTTGAACCGGGTCTCCCTTGTAGAAAAGTCCTGGCTCGTTATCGGGATGGAATACCCCGTGAGGAATGTTGTCGTGATCGCCCAGCCACATGCGTAGCCTCAGATCCACCAGCCACCCATCATCCAGGACAACCCAGAAATGCGGTGTCACGATGTCCTTGGTCTGTTCGTTTCGCACAAAGCCATACATGCAGTCATGAGGTACACCCGCTTCATTGAGTAGGTGGCTTACTGCCCATGTCATACCGTCACATTCCATCTGGCAGTCATCCAAGGTCATAAGGACGGCTTCCAGTTCCCGGTGCCACTCCGTCATTTGCTTGGCCGCAGGTTTTACCACCAGCTCGTTTTTGTTTTCTGCCAAGATGATGTCTTCCTCGTCAATATTGCATTCGTCTATCGCTTCCGAACGGATGGATACCGCTTCATCCCAGTCATCGCTCGATCCGAAAATGCTCCAACCCTCAAGACCGTAATTCACCCATACGATGAACCGCTTTATCGTTTTCATGTGCGGCCCCCTTTAACCGTGCAACGTTCCCACATACTCACCCCTTCAAACCGTAACCCCACCAAAAAGCCACTTCTTGATGATTTCCAATCAGCAGCGGCAGGTTGCCCCTGAACTAACCTCACCGAAAAACCACCTTTAGATTGCTTTCTGGTGCTTATCAAGTTCTCCTGAGTGATTAGTCGTTCTGAAAACTTTACTTTTCACAGTATCATTTTATAATACTGTAAATCATAAAAACAACCCAGTAAAGAAAAAAGAGCGACTTATGTTGAGACGAGAAAACCAAGGAGATTTGTTCGATGACCAGGTGGTGTTGCCATCACTGGAGTCGGTTCTTACCGGCATATCTTCCAGTCAGCGTTGTGACGATAGAACAACGTACTTCTCCGCTCCGGATGTGGACCTGAGTTTGTACGATCACATCATTGTTTGCCTGTCTGGAGGCAAAGACTCGATTGCTGCGTACTTGCGGCTGGTGGACATGGGTGTTGATAAGTCAAAGGTGGAGTTCTGGCACCATGATGTTGATGGTCAGGAAGGCAGTTCGTTGATGGATTGGGCCTTCATGCGTGATTACTGTCGTCAGCTCGGGGAAGAACTGGGTATCCCAATGTACTTCTCGTGGCTTGAGGGCGGCTTTGAGGACGAAATGCTCAAAGACAATGCCTATAGCCACCCCCATCGTGTAGAGACGCCTGAGGGGCTTCTGGTGCTGCCTAGAGACCATAAGCGCTCTAAGCCTGGTACGCGCCTTCGTTTCCCTCAGCAATCGCCATCACTCCAAACAAGGTGGTGCTCATCAGCCTTGAAGATCGATGTTGGCCGCAGAGCTCTTAATAACCAGGAGCGCTTCAAGGGGAAGAAGATCCTTTTCATCACTGGTGAGCGCCGGGAGGAAAGTGCAAACAGATCCAAGTACAACCAGCTTGAGGCTCATGCCTGTGACAGAAGATATGGGAAGACTGCACGGTTAGTTGATGCCTGGAGGCCCGTTCTTCATTGGACTGAGGAGGAGGTATGGGAAGTAATCGAGCGTCACCGCATCCTGGCCCCAGTCCCTTATCGCCTTGGCTGGAGCCGGTCGTCGTGTATGACCTGCATCTACAACTCACAGCGTATCTGGTCCACGATCCGTCACTACTGGCCTGAACGAGCTGGGAAAATTGCTCAGTATGAACAAACCTTTGGTGTGACGGTATCAAGAAAAAAAATCGACGTAATAGATTTAGGTTCTGCTGTTGCGCCGATACAGATTAGTGATGTTGAGGCATTGGAGCAGGTATCCAGAGAAGATTACACGCTCCCGATTTTTGTGCCGGAGGGGCAGAAGTGGGTTCTCCCTGGTGGCGCATTTGGCCGAGAGGCCTGTGGTTCTGATTGATTTGTGCAGAGGTGGCAATGTTGGATTTTGTTTTTTTGGTGTTTTTGGGGTTGGGCATATCTACGGTGCTGGTGCGTCGGTCTTCCCGTAAGGGGATGGATCTTGAGCTGACATGGCTCCAGTCGTTGAAGGTCGTGCTGGTTCGTGGAGCTGTTGCATTGGGCCTGGGTTTTGGCATTGGCAGGCTTGTATTGATGGGGATGCAGTATGGTTTCCTGAGTGAGTCTGTCCTGAGGGAACATGCACTTGTCTCCGTAGCGGTGGTTCTGATCTGTGGGCTTGGTTCGTTCGTTGCGTTTCAGTGGATCATCGGGAGGATCTCTGGAAGATCGATCAGCGTCGTTTCTGTGATCAAAGCTGTGATGTACGAGTCTGGTTACTTTGTGCTGTCGATGCTTATCTTGTTGGTGATACTCGTCCTGTTCGGCCTTGCATACGAGACTTTTTTCTAAAAAAACAGTGTTGATTATTTTTTGTTCAGTGATCAAAAGGATAAATATAAAGATCTTTAGATCTTTGTATAAAGGATTAAAAACGGTTAAAGACAGGTTAGGCGTTCTAAATCACCACTCAACACATTGATATTACTGGTGTTTTCATATTTATTCCGTGCAACAAACCCATAGGTTGCCGTGCAGCGTTCCCATAGGTTGCCGTGCAACGTCCCCACATACCCTTGGATCTTATCCACTGTTATCCACACGGAACCCCTCTTTTTTCCACAAAATCCTTACAAAACAGAGCTTTCGTGCAGCGTTCCCACATATCAGATCTGGTGTTCGTGCAGTATTCCCACATGTCTAAGGTCATACGTGCAGTCGCCCCATATACAATTTTCTGAACGTGCAACGTACCCACATGTCAATTTTGGTCGTTTTTTGCACCGTGCAGCGTACCCACATATGATCGTGCAGCGTTCCCATATACCAAAACCCCGTTTATGCACAGGAAATGTGGATAACTTTTGGCCTCTTTTTGTGTGCGCGTGATCACTTTATGGACTATTAGAGTCATTTTGACTGCTTTTTTAGGTTTGTCCTGATCTGTCAATCTTTGTTCTGCTTCGTCAATCGTGCAGAGTTCCCATATATCGAGAGGTTCAGGACCTGCTTTCGTGCAACGTACCCACATATCAAATCTCATAACGTGCAGGTCCCCCACATCCTCACCCTTTAACTATCAATACCTTACGGGAACCACTCTACGGGAACCACTGGAGCAGCATGGCACTTATCCTTCGTCGTGGCTTACGCTTGCACGATACTGAGACTCAGCTTGCGACTACCGTGCAGCGATCCCATATATAGAGCCCCAGCCCACGCTGCATCTGGGGTCACGTTCGCTCTATCCGTGCAGCTCCCCCATATGCGGAGGCATTCCGTTTCCGGTCCTGCCTGGTGGGCGTACCTTGTGCGCTTTCTTCTGGCATAAAAAAAGGCGCTGACGCGCCTATCTTTCTTTTCCCTGGGGGGTGGGAGATTCTGGTGGCTATCTCCCCTTACGTTGGGGTTCATCAATGATGTCGTGGTCGATCATGCCGTGCTTGATGGCCCGTAGCTCTGTCTGCTGCTTACGCTTGTTGGACGCCATCACCTGCTTCACGAAGTTCTCATGAGGCCTTATGACGTACCGCACGTCGATGACTCTGCGGCCATCCTTGATCTGGTTCGCGTCGTAGTCGCTTATGACCTCTTGTTTGATGAGGGCCTCCAGAGCGAGCTTCATGGCTCTGACGTTCTCCGGCATCCGTGGGCTCAATTCACGAGGGCTCTGGGTCAGGAAGCTGATAAGCGATGGCGTGTACGGCGAATCTGGTGATGCTTGAGTCCAGTAGTGGCTCATTCGCTTGTAGATGTACCGTGCAAGAGGGGAGCGGATTTGCATTCCGATTTTGTAGTTGTACTGACGAAACGACAGATTCATGATCGATTCGTTTACCAGCGGGTTGAACTGCACATAGCACCTGGCGTTCCCGCCTTTCTTGCGAAACTCACCTCTGGTGGTCAGTCCCACCATCGGGAAGAAGCTGGAGCTGATGAAGGCTTCACCGTCATCACTGATACATTCGAGTGTTGCGCCACGACAAACCTGGATTGCTTCCTTGATTTCGTTCAGGTTGTACCCGTGACCCATCTTCGAGAGCTCTTTCTGGAGTTCGTACAGAGTGAACATGACTCCAGCCTTGCCCTCGATGATATGGCCTTTCCCGTTCACTGCGAGCTTGCGTAGAGCATCCTCAAGGATTTCCTCTCGCTGTCCCGCGTAGATCAGCACGGTTCTTCCGTCATCCTTCTCGATGATGGCTGGCTTCACCTTCACCGTGAAATGCTGGCCTCTGATGGTGCATTGTCGTGTCACTACAGCGTTGGATAAATCTTCATGCTCACGCTTTTGGTCCCAAATGTACTTCGGCAGCGCATCGTAGATCTCGATGGTGTTGGAGTAGTCGTCTTTCTTGGCCGGAGATTCAATGATCTCAAACAGGCTCATTTGCGGTGAGTCTTTGATTACGTCGAGTTTCTCCAGGTCTTTGTCTTTGGTTCTCTTGCTCATGATTGTTCCGTCGATACTTTCTAGCTGGTGGTCCATGCCGCCAGCATTGTCAATGCTCCCGCTGCTACCGTCGCTGAAAACACTAGCTGGTAGATGCGACGCTTAGCCCCCGCAGTGCCGCTCATAAAACGCAGGGCTGCCGCTTCATATCGGAAATGAGCGAACTCACCCCGAAGGGTGCTATCTGTCCCCTGTGGCGATTGTGGGCGCTTTGACAGGGCAGGGCGAGGATGGCTGGCGACTTTCTTGATCATCGCTTCACATTTCCCCAGTTTCGCCAATTCAGTGGCCGCTACAGATGCTGTCATGTTGTCACACCTCGTCGCTATGTGTCTTGTTTAGCTGGCGCTCGTACTCGTTTAGCGCCCGGCGAATTTTTGCTAAGGCAGTGGCGCGTTGTCTTAACACGGCATACCTGGTTTCAACTTGCTGGATCAACTCTTGTGCCCAGACAGGCTCTTTCTTGAAGTGCGACATGCTGTAGGCATGACCGCGACCCTTCTTGATATGTGTCGATAGAACCCTTTTCTTTTGTCCGGGAACTTGTTCGACAAATCTGTTGCGATACCACTCTGCAACGAGTGATACGCCTAGAATGCGAACCCGTGTACCGACACGCCCTTGTTCGTCCTCTGACGCTTCTTCACGCGCTGATTTGTGCGCGTTCCAGTACATGTCCGCTTCCTGCTGCGCCTCGACAGCAAGAACCGCTAAGGCGTGATCCAGTTTGCTCCGTACCTCTGCAACAAACTCTCGTCCCTCTGCCTCTAGCAGATCCTCTGTTATCTCGGATCGTTCTTCTTCGAGCTTCGGATCTAGCAGATCTAGCCATCGCTCTGTTGGTAGACTCACCTCAATACCCTCCCAATTCCTATCCAATTCCTATCCACATAACTATCTATCTGGAATTTAAAGCTGATTATTCCAATACTGGAATCTAGTTCTGTCACTAGGCTAACCCATCTTTGGAATTTGTCAAATTTCCCTCTATCTATCTGGAATCTTGATGCTCTTATTCTTTCACAGCCTCTTTACATATGAATCTATATTTAAAGATTCCAGATATATTGGATATGGCATCAAAGATTCCAAATGCCTCTTTACCACCGTCTCTCGATGCTGGAGGGCAAGCGGTTCTCGATGCGAGGGTAAGGTCTGTTTATCTGAGCCTATCCGTGCAGCGTTCCCATAGGTTCCCTTACTCAACGATCAAAAAGCCACCGAAAAGCAACCTATATGCCCCTTTTGGGCAATTACACAGGCCATCTGTCCCCGCTTTTAGCCTTATTCTCTATCCAACACGCGGCAAGCAATCGAAAAGCAATCTAAAAGCAATCTTTGGAGGATTTCATGAGTCAATTTGTTCTGGGTTTGGATATTGGTTACTCCAACCTGAAAATGGCAATGGGGTATAAAGGTGAGGAAGCTCGCACAGTCGTCATGCCGGTGGGGGCAGGTCCATTGGAACTGATGCCACAACAGTTAACTGGCGGTGCAGGGACCTGCATTCAGGTTGTGATTGATGGAGAGAAATGGGTTGCAGGCGTCGAGCCTGACCGATTGCAAGGATGGGAGCGTGAGCTTCACGGCGACTATCCTTCGACCAATCCATACAAGGCTCTTTTCTACGCTGCACTCCTGATGTCCGAGCAGAAGGAGATCGATGTGCTGGTGACTGGCCTGCCTGTTAGTCAGTACATGGACGTAGAGCGCAGAGAGGCGTTGAAATCTCGGCTTGAGGGTGAACACCAGATCACGCCAAAACGATCGGTAGCGGTTAAGTCTGTCGTGGTTGTACCTCAACCTGCCGGTGCTTACATGGATGTTGTAAGTTCAACCAAAGATGAAGACCTCCTGGAGATTATCCAGGGAGGAAAAACCGTTGTAATTGACCCTGGGTTCTTTTCTGTAGACTGGGTAGCTCTTGAAGAGGGAGAGGTCCGCTATCACTCATCTGGCACCAGCCTCAAGGCGATGTCGGTGTTGCTACAGGAAACGGACCGGCTAATTCAGGAAGACCACGGCGGTGCCCCTGGCATCGAAAAGATCGAGAAAGCTATTCGTGCCGGTAAGGCCGAAATCTTCCTCTACGGTGAAAAGGTATCGATCAAAGACTACTTCAAGAAAGCCTCAACCAAAGTCGCTCAAAACGCCTTGATCCCTATGCGGAAGTCAATGCGTGAGGACGGGATGGATGCTGACGTAGTTCTGCTGGCTGGCGGCGGTGCCGAGGCTTACCAAGATGCGGCCAAGGAGCTTTTCCCTAAGAGCAGGATCGTACTGCCCAACGAATCCGTGGCATCCAATGCCAGGGGCTTCTGGTTCTGCGGCTGATAGATAGGAGGTCGTTGTGGCTGGTAGCAAATGGGATGGAAAAATATCTAATCTGAACATATCGGAGCAAGCCTTTCCGGAGCTCTATCGTGAACTGTCCCAGATGCAGCATAAGGCGCGTAGTGATCGGCTCCGCGCCCTTGCTCTATTGGGTCTTTATTCTCTTCGATTTTCTGGCAACATTGGGTCTTTTGAGCAACAGAGTTCAGAGAGTCAACCTGCACAGCATCAAAATTCGCCAGTGCAGACTGACGCAAAACTGAACTCTCAACGTGATTCACTTAAAGGAAAACTGATGGGCTCCGTATGACATGAAAGACCACGAGGAGTTCTCTACGCTATCAGCGGCTGAACGTAGAGAGTTAATAATCGCAGAGTTAAAGCGTAAAAGCCGCATTCGCACCCTGTTGCGAGGACTCCCGTTAGATGAAGTTCGGGAGATCATTGACAGAATGAAGGGCGTTCTCAATGAACTGGAGGAAGAGTACAAAAAGCGAGAAGAAGAAGAAAAAGAAAAGCGAGCTCAGGCTGAGCGAATAATGAGCGACATGGAATCCTGCGGTGTGGACATCGGCTTGCTCAACGAAATGTTCACGAGCAGATCAGAACCTGATAATGCTAAATATTCAAAAGACGGAGTTTCGTGGAGTGGGCAAGGACGTCGCCCGGATGCTTTCAAGGGGTTGGGAGCTGTCGAGCTGGAGCGCTACCGTATCCCACAGAAGAAGTAAAAAAATGAGCGCCGCAAAGTTTGGGCGCTCATCTTCTGGTCCGAAATGTCATAGTCTACTCAAGCACACTCTTTCTCCCCACCACCATGCCTTCCTTGTTCTTTGCAGAACGGACATTCAACGCAGGTTCTTTGATTAACAGAGGTGAAGTACGTACACTTGCAGTTGTCGCACACCTCCAGCATTGCGTCCCCACTTCTCAGCTCCGAAGCAAGACACCAGGCATCAGTAATATCAAACGGAGCCCACCGAGCACCTTTCATTCCGGGCACTTCTTTGCGGATTGCGTGATACATTCTAAATGCCTTGTTCAAGGCTTTGATGTTCACAGACCGCAACACGGCTTCTCCACCAATGTTGAAGTAGAGCTGCATTAGAAGAGAGGCCTGTATCTTGGATGTGTGACTATGAATCAGTGTCGCACCACCCCGGAAAGTTCTGGATTTTCGTTCCAGAGTATATCCGTCCCTCTCCAGATCCTGGTAAAGCCGTCTGACCTGTTTGTAGGTCAGACCAGTCTCGATCATGATGATTTTTGTGATGTACCCAGCAAGGGCCATGTGTCGAGCTGTAACCCAGCGACCCAATGTACCAGAGTTGCCAATGTTCATCTCCACCTCCCACGTCCCTGTAGAGACTGTTGCAGTTTTTTCAATACCGGGTGTGTTAACTCTTCCCGGCTGTCATCGAGAATTTCTTCAATGATGCTCGGAGCAAAACGAAGCGTAAAATGCGTAACCGTTGTTCCAGACATGTGGCGCAACTGGCTGTCTGTTGCCTTAGCCACCAGCTCCGCAAGCTCTCTCGAAACCCCGAAAACTTCCTTTGCCATCTCCGGGTCTCTCGATGCGACGCGGTTAAATAGCAACCAGTAGGCAGCATCAAATTCATCAACACTATGGTTGATAAAAACTACAGGGTCGTAGTCGCCAGAGAGTCGCGTGATGATGTTCTGCTCTGCTGTTTCGAGTTTGAAAGAGATCAACACGCCAGAGGCCAGAGCTTCCAATTGGGAAGGTGTTGCCAGTGACAGCTTTTGAACGGTGTCCATGCCCAAAGAAAATTGTGAGGCCGCATCATCTGGACGTTCTTTTGCCAGAGTGGATAGCAGGTTCCACAATGTCAGATCGAACTCGTAGACGTTTCTATCAGCTTCTTCTTGATCGAGGTTGACGGCTCTTGCATCCCACGCACCAATAATATCCAGTTCCAACATTCCGCCCCCCTCACAAATCACGAAGGTTGCGATAGATAGCCAAGACTCGGCTACCATAGTTTCTGGCTCGGATTTCGTCTTCCCAGGCGTGATAGCGGCCAACGCCAAGCTCCAAGTCATTTGGAGATGACTGAATGGCTTCTGATAGCACCTCTGCCCCAACCATGACGTTGGTCTCTGGGTCGAGAAGATCTGCTGGAGAAGAAACTCTATGACCATTCCACCGGATGCTCACTTGCATAAACCCGACATCAATGGCACGACCGTACTGCTGCTGAAACTCAGCGAGCTTAGCCTTTGCCTGATCTTCCGACTTAGCATAGAAAGGAAGCCCAGGAACGCGAAGCGTCCAAGGCCAAGGACTTATAGAGCCATTACCTCTCCCTGATGCAGATTCGGCCAATGCGACCGAATACACTAGAAGAGGGTCGAGGTTATATGCTTTCGCTGCTTTGTCGAAGATGGTTCCGCTCAGGTCAATAGCATTCGCTGTTGATGAAAGGAGAGCCGCAGACAGAACTAGCGCCTTGGCTTTGTTCTTCATCAGCTTGCCTCCTTATGTCTGAGGGGTATTTCGTGTTCTTCGTCGTACCGCTCCGGCCAAATCTCAGACGGCTTCACACCCAAAGCTGTAGCTATCTCATGTTCCCAGCGTGGACTGGGCTTATAGAGTGCCGTAGACACCACCTGCCGAGATGTTTTGTGTTTTCTGCCCAATGCGGCCAGAGAAAGCCCCTGGATCTTGAGTTTGTACTTGATCCACTCACGTTTCTTCTCTGGGTCGCTTGGGATGTCTATCAATTGGCATTTATCCATTGTTTGCCACCCTTTAAACTGCGTTGTTAGCCATACAAAAAGTGCGTTATTCGATGAACGCTTTTAGAGTTCTTCTATTGTCACAAACTGACACATTTTGCGCCTTTATAAGCCCAAATAATGATGCTGTTAACAATAAAAAACCTTTAAAAACATACACTTAACTTTGTACCGACGGAACAAAGTTACAATACTTTTAGTAATCAATGGGATACGGATATTTTTGCGATAGTAATGGAAAGTGCGCCAAAAGAATGGCGGAAATAGCGCACGGGGAGTGCGGTATTTTGTGATATTAAATAGCGTTTAGGTATAAGTGATTTTAGGGATACAGCGAGGGCTGAAATTGCGAATACAGCAGGAGCTGAGGAGGGCAGGGAAGGCAAAGGCGCATCCCGACCACACAAGGATGATGGTGTTTACAGAAAGAGATATTTGAGAAAGAGAACTCTGCGGTGTTGCAGATGGGGACCAAAGCGTTAGCAATGGCCTATTCCATAGTGTATGCGATTTGTTTGACATGTTCAACTATGTAATGCTTTGTCAATAAACGCCTTGTTCCGTAAGGGCAAACTTTCACATGTGAAAGTTTGAGGGCAAATTCTAATCGAAGAAGTTGCCAATGGAATGGTTGTTTAGCAAAAAATAGTCAAACTTTCACAGTTGCATTTTTTGATGCCGTGGTAAACTGGAGGTAAAGAGTAAGGGGGTTGATATGAAACATGTGGTCAATATTCTTCTGCTGGGAATGGTGCTTCTGGGAATAGCCATGATGGCTGACACACCTTGGGGACTTGGTGTGGCGCTGGCTCCCTTCGGCGTTTGGGGTGCTCGTTTCCTATTTCTGGTTCACAAAAGCCTTTGGGCTGCTGTTATCTTTTGGGGAGGGATCGCTTACTTCCAGTGGCAAGTTGCTTTGGTTGTCGGGGCTCTGTTTGGACTAACGTGCTTTATCCGCGTTGCGCGGTCAGCATATAAAGAGGCACCACCTACCCGGCGCAGAAAAAAACAAACTGGTGGGTTTCAAGATTCCTATGATTTTGACCAGCGCTTCCATATTGGAGCTGGAGACGAATAAGGGGGCCTGCTGGCCCCCTTATTATTTGGTTGGTCTTTTAGAACCTTTGATTTGCTATGTTGTACCCCCTGACGGCAGTCAAATAGCTACCTGAACGGTCTCCAGCTTCCGTCGAGTTCTGCAATACGTTTACCAGCTTGTCCGTAAACTCTTCGTTTTGCTGAGAAAGAACAGGCTGACCTCCTTGCATCATCGGTGAGCCATCCGGGTTACGTTCTGCATACTCCATTTTCAGATTCTGAACAGCCTGGTTCATGCGACCTTCGTTTGTGTCAAACGATTCGGCATAAACAGCGGCTTGGGATTCAGTCAGCCCATAACGGCTTTGAGCGATAGACTGCATCGTTTCTTTGAACTCATCACCGTACTGGTTCATAAACTGCTGCGCGGCTCCACCACCAGCTTCTGCGGCAGAGGATAGCGCTGCTGCATAGAACGCGCCGCGTTCCTCAATGCTCATCCCTTTAGCGGCTTCCGATAGATCAGATTTACCAGTTAACCACTCCTTCGCTGCATCATAGCCGCTTGCAGCAGCTCCCATGACGTTGCGGCCAAGTTTAGCCATACCGACCATCGCATCACCGGCCCAGCCAAACTCCTCTTGCACGGCCTGGTCGCCGCGTTGAGTGGCCGCGATGAATTGGTCGCGTTGTTCAGGTGTCATCGTTCTCATTTGATCCATCGCTCTTGAGAACGCATCAGCGCCAGCTTGACCACCAGCAATGAGAGCTCCACCTGCTTGTTCAGCTCTGCGGCCCATCCAATCACTGGAGTTGTCCCACGCTCCCCACGCCGAAGCGCTCCAAGACATTTCCGGAAGCGAGTTCATAAGGTTATCTTGGGCTTTTTTCAGTTCAGGAGCAGATACATTTCGCTCTGTTTGCTGTGCTTGGTTATGAAGAGCTGACGTACCGGCTGCATGTTCATTTTGAACAAGGGGGCTATTCGTTGGTAACTGCCCAGCTTCTGATGCCGGATTAGTTCCAGCCATCCCAGCCACATTCTCCCGGAATCCGGTTGGGATGTTAGGTCCACTGCCTACAGCCCCTTGAACCTGACCTGGTAGGCCTTGAACATTCGGGCCTTCAATGCCGTTATTTCCGTAAGCATCACCACTAAATGCTCCGTTGCGACCGGACGCGGTATTGATCGCCTGTAGTGCGGCTTGATACCCGCCAAGCTCCTTACCCTGTTCGTAATTTTTGGAGTTGGTCATTGCTGTCATTCGCGCTGCTGCCTGGGCCACTTGAGGAGACATTCCGTAGGCTTGGTATCTTTGCTGTAGTGAAGCCGCCTCGTCTTTAACCGATTGCGGCGCGGCATTTCGGAAATAGTCATTCAGTTGGTTCATGGCCGCAGGGGTTTGTGCTACTGCACCACCGAGAGTTTTAAAGTCGGTATTAGTCATGGAGCCCATTTGGTTTTGGAGCTGACTCATTGTTGTGAAGGTGTCCGATGCAGACACCAGTTCAGAAGCGGACTTGGATAGGTTCTGGGATAAGCTATCGCCCCAGGTTTGCTTGAATGACTCGCTTCCAGAACGGCTGAAACCCTGCGCTAATTGATTTGTCAACGCCTGGCTATCGGTTTGCGAATAGCTCACACCCTTCATGAACTGGGACACATCACTCGCTGACCAGCTTGAAGAGTCTTGAGTTGATGACTCTGTTGCTCCCTTCGCTTGCGCTTTGATGTCCAGGACATCACTGCCGCCGCCTGATTCGCCATTACCACCAGCAGGAACTAGGGCTGTACTGTTTGATTTCACACCAGCAGCGGCCTTCATTGCTGCCCTGGCCTTGCCAACCATAGGCATAAGCATGGACGCAGCTTCGTCAACATCGAGTGTGCCCATAGCCTGCATGGCAAAAGCACCTTTGACAGCATCAGAGTGGCTATCATCCACCTGGAACTTATCCATGAAGTTCTTGGCTTGCTGGTTGATCAATTGGCTTTGAGCTGTGTTTTGCGACGAAACGTTGCGCCCGACATTGGAGAGTCTTGAATAGGCTTGATCCTGACTTACTCCATCAGAAAAACCTCGACCAAGAGTGCTTTGGAAAGCCTCCGATTTCTGACTTTGTAATGCCTGTGCGGAGCTCACGCCTGATGCCAAGGTGGAGCCAAGCGAGAAGGTACTGATCATGCTTTCTGCGCCGTTTGCAATCGCACCACTGAACTGGTTGTGATTGTACGCTGGCTGACTTTGCATAACCGGACCTTGCTTGAGTAGATCTGGCGTTTGCATCTTTTCGTCAACGTGGTCAGAACCACTTATTCTCGATGCCAAGCTGGTGAAGGCGTAGGTGCTACCTGTGACGATAAACAGGGAAATCACCGGAGTGGCCGCAGCCAACATGCCGCCGGTTGCAATCCAGTGTTGCAGAACATCTCCAGTTGAGGAAAGAGCGTACATGGAGTTGAGACCACCAGCACTGAGGCTAGACATCTCATTTGACGCGGCGGTATGAACAAACAGGTTTATAATTGAGAGGACTGGCATCCATAGCTGAATCCAGAGGATGGTTTGTACATATTTCCCGGCTAACTGGAGGCCGAAGCTGCCCATCACGATAATAAAAGCAATGATCGGGGTTATAGCATAAATAAAGCCTTCAAAGAACGTCAGCATTGGTCGGACGACGGTCATGAACATCGACTGCTCTGCGGCCCACTGTGTGTTCCGTTGCTGAATAGCCTGGTTGACCATCAATGCAGAGCCATAATCCTGGAGGTCCTGATAACGTCCTGCTGCGGCTTCATAATAGAGGGGCTCCAGAACGGCGGCTTTCAGATAGTCGATTGATGACGTAGTTGTGGCACCCATCGCTTGAAGCGAATCGGTCAGCTTCGTTAGAGCGTTGTCTCCAGTTGACGTGTCAATACCCAGTAGGCTGTTAAGAGCATCAACAACAACCGGGCTGCTTAGGTTGGCGGTTGCAGTGCTAATAGCCACCCATCCGTCAGTACATGTGTAGTCAGCGCCGTCAGGGTTTGCTGTAGACAAATACAACCTAGTTCCGTAGAGCTGTGAGTTGAATCGCAAAGCTGAGTCAGTTGAACGGTTCATCAACTCATCAAGGGACATTAGGTTGAGATCGACTTTGGTTAACGTGCATTCCCGAATGTAATTGTTCCAGGAACGCCTCACGTCAACATAGCCGCCTCCATTTGCTGAGTTAAGCGCAGTAAAAACTCCTGTGTCATAGGCTCGCCGTCTGACGTCATTCAACAGTTTCAGTGTTTCGGAAAAGTGGCTTTCCGTGACATTGGGTACGATTACCCCATATCCAGTTTCAAACAAATTGGTGATGGTGTATCCCACGTTGGATATGACACCTCCAGCAAAGCCTACCCCAATAGGGACATTGGCGACGACTCGAACCTGCCCTGTATAAGCGTCCTCGATAGTCACAGTTGTGGTTGGGCCGAAGAAACAGGCATATAGAATCCAACCTACCAGCACTTGCTGGAGGTTGATTTGCTTTGCGCCCTGAAAGACGGACTGAATACAGATCATCAAGACCCCAAGAAGCAGGCCAATACTGACCATCTTCTCGAAATCCCCGGTGCCGGTGATCATTGATACTGCAATCAGGATTTGCTCCAGAAAAGCAGAGTCACCGATAGAGTGGATTGAAAAAGATCCCATTCCAATAGCTCCTTAGTTCGTGCTAGGAGGATTGGACAAAGTTGCCAGCATGTATTTTTGCTTGCGGATGTTGTCCAGTAGGTTGTTGTATTTCTCAATTTGGCTTGCCAGATCGCCGTATTGAGAGGACAGGATTGTGTATTCAGCACGGATTTGCTGTTGCGATTGCGCGAGAAGCTCTAGTGCCTCTTTCTTGTAGGGTGATTTGCTGTTAGCCATCGCAATGCGAGCTGCGCGGAAGAACTCTTCCGAGAAGCTATACATCATGGTCAGGGCTATCGCTCCTGATGACTCTGTTGCGAACAGGTTAGCGCCGTCCTGTGAAAGGACAGACAAGTTACGAACAATGGTGCCAATCCCTCCGGGGAGGTTAGAAACAAAGGCCTTTTCTGGGTCGGTTAAGGTTCCAGAGTTCGTTGCGTATTTGTAGATCACACCAGGTGTAGAGCTTGTTCCTAACAGCATATCGGTGATCTGGTTCTTGATACCTTTGAGCACGACAGTTTTATTGCTGGAGCCAGCACTCAGGCAGTTGGTCGTATCAGAATCACAGGAATAGATCTCAACAGAACCGCCTGAAATCAGGTCTGACAAGGTGATCTTGTTACCTGGTAGGGTCGTCAGAGGGGTTGTTTTCGCACCAGTGCCGGTTGAGTTCGGGTCGTTTACCAGATCACCAATGATGACTGTGCCGGTTAAAGACATGATCGCTTCAAGAAGGGTGTTATCCCCGTACTGGAACCAGGTGTTGGCGTTGTTGCTCTTGAGTTGCTTCCAGACGATGTTGCCAATCATCTTGTTGTATTCGTCAGGTTTGTTGGCTTTCAGTTCTTCCAGAGGACTCTTGCCGCTGGTTTCCTGCTTGGACCCGAAGAAGTCTTCATACAGGCCGGAAGTTGTCGCGGTTATAGAAGCATCAGTTTTGTGTTTAAGGTCCATGCCGCTGGTTAGGTCGTTCACGAAACCTTGAGCGAGCTGGCAGGAGTTGCCCAGATGTTGGTTGAGCGCTTGCACTTTCTTCTGGAAGTTCTCTATCCACTTCGCTCCGTCCGGGAAAACGTTATCGAGCGCAAGCTGGAAGGCATAGCCCTTGGCGTTGGCTGCTACAGCCCGAAGGAGTTGGACAATTTGATCCGCGTTAATGAAGGAAAGCGAACCGCCGAACAGATCTACACCACCGCAACCAGCTTTCCATGATGGAGGGGCAAAGCTCACCAGGTTCTCGTCGAAGATTCGTGTCTTTGCAGTGAACCGGCCACCAGCTAAAACGCCACGTCGTTGGCTTTCATAAACCCCAGGTGGTGTTGTGTTGCTCATTTCATTGAAGAGTTTGTCCATCTGTGATTGGAGGCCGTTAGCGGCTATCGCCCCTGTCGGTGCCATGACGAGACTGGCCGCCACACTCAGGGCAAGCAGGCTCCTTTTTAATGTCTTGTGCGTGACCATCTTAGTTCTCCTGTAATTTGTCCCGGATGTACTTCATGAGTTGTTCCGGTGGCACAAAGTTGTCTTTATCACCGCTCGCTTGAGATAGCTGTTTGAGGTCAGAGCCCAGCTCTGGTGAGGCCAAGCGTTCGGCTATGTTGTTTTCCAGGTTGAGTACCGGACGTGTACGGTTAAACTCTTCGTCTGTGACCCAACCATTGCGTTTTGCTGCGACCAAAATCCTGTGATTCAGCTCAGGAAGAGACATTGGCCCTTGTCCTATAGGAGCGAACTGACCGTCTGGAGATGCGAGGTAAACAGCAGGGAAAGTTACGATACCAAGTTGTTTGGCATGGCCTTCATCGGTTTTGTAATGGGGGAAAAGCCCACTGGGGAGTGGTTTGCCGTCCATAGATACAGGAATGATCGAGAATCCTTCTCCTTGTTCCAACATCTTGATGAGCGGTGCTTGCAAGTCACTGTAGTCATCGTCGGACTTGTAGAAGAAGAATATCCCTACGCGTTCGGCTACGCTTTTGAGTAGCATGTTTTTGGCGTTACCAGCGTCACGATCAACTTGTTGTGAGGCAAACGTGGCAGCAGGACGTCGAGTAATTTCATCCAAGAAAGGATCACCTACGACCGCCAGCTCTGTAGCATCGGAAAATTGTTCAGAGCGATCTATCGCAAATCGTTGCAAGTAGAGAAACGTCCTGACGTTTTCAACGGTAGGATTGTTCCAAGCAAGGTCTTTGTACTTGGGTAAGTTTTCCCGGA
Organism: Enterobacter sp. 6722112; assembly: GCF_058661685.1. Lineage (NCBI taxonomy): Bacteria > Pseudomonadati > Pseudomonadota > Gammaproteobacteria > Enterobacterales > Enterobacteriaceae > Enterobacter > Enterobacter sp. 6722112. Next base: position 37,958 of record NZ_JBZWGR010000008.1, read on the forward strand.
ACCATTCCGCTGAGAACATTTCTGGGCCGCTCGGAAGCGGAGCAGCAGGCTTAGGCTGTGTAGGCTTCGCTTCTGCCACAGGCTTTGGTTTGGGCTTTTCGGGTTTTTTCTCTGGTTCTTTGGGCTCTTCCTTGTACCAGAACCAACCCTCTTCCTTTCGCTCATAAAAACCAGGTCTTGTGCCATCTTGAGCCCAAGCCTGGTGTGATGCCCCCAGCGTGAGCGCTGCAAGGAGCAGTAAATTCAAAGGTGATTTTTTCATAGTCTCACGCACGTATTTTCCCATGCTCGATATGGTAGAGGTGGGAGGCGTGAAATTAGGCAGGTGTAAGCGCCCATTTAGGGCGCTTAGAGCGTTTTATTTGTCAACTTTCACATGTGAAAGAATTGACCAAACTATTTGGTCGTGTCCTCTTCAACTTCTGTCGCTTCTGCGGCCATCTTCATCTGCTTCTCGACCATGCGTTTTTGGGTGATGTAGCGGATAACCATCTCGACAGCGCTGTTCAACGCAAGGATTCGCATCGCTCTGGTGGATGCAACGTAGAGCAGGTTTATTTCATCGTCACGGGCCATTGGGTCGAGCTCTGGGTCCAGGACATCCGGAAAGTCGTCATAGAGCTGAACAAAGTCCCACTCCAACCCTTTGCACCGATGAGCTGTTGAGACCGTAATGTCAGCCCCAAACTCTTCTTTGACTGTATTGCGTCGTAGAGTGGTGAGTCGTTCAGGGATTTCATCGTAGCTGTTGATGATCTTGACAGCCCTCATCATCTCAGGGTCTTTGGTCGCCTTCGCTACTTCTTGATACTCGAAGTAGTCTTCATACTCATCAAGCAGTTTCTTATTCTTTACCCGGTCTGGCTCTGCCATCGAAAACCAGTACAAATCCTGGAGCTCATTGATCTGGTAAGCGTCGATTCCACCGACCCAGAATACCTGCGCTCCGGATTCGGTCGCAGAGAGCGCCGTCTCTATAACCCCCATGACGGTTCGGTGAAGTATTGCGCGGTGGCCCACGTCACCTGGTAAAAACATGAGTACCTGATCTGCTGGTCCCCGGCCAACAACAGGTCGTGTTTCACCTTTGAGTTCAAGAAGGGCGTTTGCCACCAGCGAAACGTTGGGGCCAAAGCGGAAGCTATGAGTGAGATAGAGTTGGTCGGCGTTCATGAGCTCTTTGCTATCAAGGGCGTTGTTTGCGCCTCTGAACCTATAGATCTGCTGGTGGCGATCTCCAACCAGGATTACCTTGCAGTTCTGCTGTAGGACGATGCTACTTGTTACGGGGTTAGCGTCTTGTGCTTCATCAAAAAGAATGGTGGTGTACCGGCGAGACAGATTCGGCATCCCGAGCTGATACTGTTTGAGGTAGCAATCGTGTACGGTCGGGAACGGATCTTGAACGTTTGTCATCCGTTTCCATATGAGCTCAGCACCTTCGACCACCTGGATTTGGTATCTCTCCTGTTTGGACGTAAGCACTTTACCCGTATCGGCGCGAGCAAAATGCGTATAAAGAATCCGCATGTCTGCACTACACATAAAGGCGTTGAGCGTATCGAGAATATCTTTGGCAAACGTCCAGTTCTTGGTATTCACCGCTTGGGCAATATCGGTGAGCCTTAGGTTGCCGGAGAGTTTGTGCTGGTAGCCCCTTCCTATAGTGGCGTAGGCAAGCTGGTGGGACGTTTTGCAGTCTACGTTTGCAGGAAACTTTTCTCTTGCCTCGTCGCGGATAGCCCTGTTGTATGCCAAGTAGAGGATACGTGAATCGAGGTTGTTGTGGGCGTACTTCACCAGTGTCGTGGTTTTACCCGTTCCAGCGTAGGCCTTAACGACAAGGCGAGGCCCTTTGTACTGAGTGATCAGTGATTGTTCTGGTGTGTCAGGAGGAAGTTGTTTCATGAGGCCCCCTACGACAAACACATCTGGAGAGTGATGCGCTTCTTTTGTGTCGAGAGGAACGTACTGATCCGCTTTTCTTCTCGGGGGAGGGATACTTCACAATCCAGATCTGTCCACCAGTCTGGGGCTTTACCTTGAGCCACCTCCGTAACCCAACTATGGAGACGGTGTAACCAGCGATAGTCGCCAATAGATGAGGTGGCTAGTGTCATAGCCTCCTCAATCTTGGTTTGAAGAGCCGCAGCTCTGTGTCGCCACTCTTCTGAATATTTAGCCTTTCGCGCCATCAGTTTTCCTCTTTCTTTTTCCCTCCCTTACCAGCTTTAGCGAGCTCTTGCTCCAACCCAGAAATTTTGGTCAGTGCATCATTGAGTCTTTGTTCGAGGCTCTTGGCCTGCTGGTCTTTTTCCTGCAACTGACCAGCCATCATGCCTTTGTCTTGAACAAGAGCGCGAGCTTCTGCTTCGGCGCTGGATAATTTGGCGTCCAGCTTTTCTACCTCTCCAGATAGGCGCTGGCACTCTCGTTCAGCGGATTCGCCATGAGCTTTGGCTGTGGCAATGGAGTCCTGTGATTGGGCCAGTTTGGCCTGTACATTTTCGAGCTGCTCTTTCAACGATGTTTTTTGTTCCTGAGCGGCCCGGAGCTTTTCTGTCTGCTCTATACTCTTGCCTTTTTGCTCCTCCAACTCACCCTCTGTAGTTGCCAATTTTTGGCTCAAAGAGCGATTTTCGCTTTTAGCTTGCTCCAGGTGATCCTGTGCTCGGGTCAGATCTGCGGCTTTCGCCTCCAGCTTGCCCTCCAACTCAACGATCCGCTTTTCCAGCTTATCAATGTCAGCCAGTGAGCGTTCTAGCTCCGCAGACTTGAGGGATAGCGAGTTTTCTGCCTTACCAAGGGCCGCATCGAGCTCTGATTTTTTGTTGGTGAGAGCTTCAAGTTGTTCCTCCAGTAGCTCAGCCCGTTCGGTGGCATCATTTGCCATGTCCACGGCTTGCTGCATATCTTCCTGGTACTCAATTTCTTTCTGTCGTAGCAGTTCACGCTCGCGCTCAAGCTGTTCATCGGCGCTTGCTTTGGCTACCGTATAGATCTTCTGTAGGAAGAGCTCAGCATCGCTCATAACCGATTCTGGAAGGACTACCTCTACCAGCTCTTCATCGAGGGAGTGTTCCTCTGACCACTGTTTGAGATACGTTGAAATGGTGGTAAAGCTCCCCTTGCCAATGATGTCTCTGATAGCGATGACCGTTGGGCGTTTACCGGCGTCCTTGAGCTTTTGGGCCGCAGCCGCTACATCGTCAAACTCAACCAATTTTCTTGCCATGAGAACGTTCCTTTTAATTTGTAATGTTTACGATAATTACGATAATACGGTAATTATCATAATTATATATCATGCTGCTGTCGATTGGAATTGTTTGTGTGGGACAAAGCCCTTCCGGCTGCGGAAAAGCCTTGTTACGCGGTCACGCTGATTCATCCAGGGAAGGATTCGATAGTGACTCCACCGAAGGTGCCAAGGATTTCCGATGCCGCTTTATCAGATCGAGTTTTGCGTTGTTCTGAGGCGTCAAAGTTACGAAGCAATTTGAGCTGAACATCCTTATCCTGGAGCACGATCAGGGGCATTGGCGCGGTAACGGTTTTGAGTACCCCTGCGGCCATGACGTTTGCCACCGGTTGAACCTTTACTTCCCTTCGCTCCCGGAGATAAGGCTCCGGGGTGCTGGCGATCTTCTGGATAAGCTGCTCCAGGGGAAGTTGATAGTCTGGCCCAGATCGCTCCAGCTCCTCTCTGATGCGTTGCAAAAGCTCCTCTTTTACGGGCTTCTTCAAGGAGTCCTTCCGTTGCCAGGTGAAGCGGATAGAGTCGATGTCGCCATTGGTATAGCACCGAATTTGTCTGTAAAGGTGGAGAGTCATGACACCAGGGCAGTCCGCTCGAAGTGCTTCAAACCTCTCTTGCCTGGTGGGGTACGTCGAGATAATGAACTCCTCGATACCAGCTTTGGCCGCGTTGATGCGTTCAACCGTCGCCGCAATTTCGTCAGCTACACCAATCCTGGAAGGGGAGAACCAGAGTACCCCCACGGTGCGCCTGGCAGACTTCTGCGAATAGTCTGGGTTGATGTGAAGATCTCTGTAGCTGTGCGCTGCCAGCTCAAGAGCTTCGCGCCCAGTTTGTTCAGTTACGACAATCTTGTTGACGGGCTCGTTCTCCATTCCTTTTCCGGTAGGAGGGATGGCCGCAACTTTTGCGTACCGTGGCGGTAGTCGTTTGATAAGAGAGGACAGGTTCGTTAAGTCGCGGCACATGGCCGAGAATTGTTCTGATATGAAGTTTTTAGCCATGCTGCCGCCTATGTGTGGGTTTGTTCTAACAGTTCATTGGTTACATAGTAGACAGATTTAGACCATCATGCAACGAGGGGGAGGGGCAAGAATACGCCTCCGCTTCGCGTCGGCGGGTGCCCTGTTTGACCTTCGTGTGTGAGATTAGATTGAGAAAGAGAGAGAAAAAGAGAGAAAAAGAGAGAAAGAAGAAAAGCGCGGGGCAAGCCAGAAATGTGGCTGAGGGGGACTGCTGGGGTGGGGCTGGCACCCTCTATACCCCACTTTGCATGATGGTCTAACTTTGTGGTTATAGGACGACTTTTAGAGTGCCTAGATTTGCTCGATTAGGACAAATTTCGGTCCATCCACGCTGATTGGCGTAGCAGCGCGATGGCATCAGAAGGGGTAACTTTCCATGCGTTGGAAAGCTGGCGAACTGCGAAGACTGCGAGCTCCATTCGGTCGTCATCATTGATGAAATTCTGGAGCTGGTTTCCTCGCTCACTAAGGATGATCGCAACACCGGCCTTGCCGTTGTTGTAAACCGCAAAGCTCTTATTCTTCGCGTCGCCGTGATAGGAACCCTCAGCCTTGCTACGCAAACCAAAGAGAACGCTGCAAAACGCCGTCAGTTCGCCGCGAGTGAGCTGCACCGTGATCTTGCTTTTCCAGTCTGGGCTGGACCCCGATGCCCTGATCGGCGCAATCTCGATGCTGACCGTAGGATATTCACCTCTGGTTAGCGTGTGTTGCACATTCAGGCCGGTGCGTTTCGCGGGGTCCTTCTGCCAGTCTGAGAAAAATTTGAGACTTTCGCCGTAGGATTGTTCTGTCATTCCAAATTACCTTTGCTTTGAAGCTCCTGGAGCTGGACCACGAGGTCACGTTGGACTTTGGCTATCTCTGTCACCAAGTCGGCGGTGGCAATAGCGTCGGTCGCTGCTGAATGGGCTCGACCTTTCCAGCTCACACCTGCCTCGCAGGTGGCATCCGCAAGTGAGATTGTGCCGTGCCGGTTGGTTGAGCCAAAGGCATCAGCCGCCAGCTTCATCGCGCACAGACAGTTCTGCTCTTGGGGTCGGTTCCGGCTGAGGGCGAAATGACACCCTAAGCGTTAGCTCTGTGTCGTTGCACGATGTCAGCGACGGTATTCTTGCTGATACCGAGCTCGCGTGCGATCCAGCGATAGCTGCGTCCCTCGGCCCTCATCGCAACCACCTTAGGCAAAAGTCGGTCTGATTTTGGTCGCACTCCGGCCTGACGACCAAGCCTCTTACCACGTGCCTTCGCAACAGCAAGGCCTGACTTGACCCGCTCGCTGATGAGATCCCGCTCAAACTCCGCAATGCCGGAAAGAAACGTCGCCAGCATTCGTCCATACGGCGACGAAAGATCGAACGCCATTCCATTCATGGCTATCACGGAAACCTTCCAGTTCTCCAGTTCACGTAGCGTATTGAGCAGATCGAGCGTCGAGCGCCCCCACCGGGAAAGCTCAGTGACCAGGATTGCATCAATTTGTCTGGACTGGGCAAGCGCCAGGACTTTCTTTCGCTCGGCCCGGTCGAGTTTAGTTCCTGAACCTGTTTCCTTAAATATTCCCACCACGTCGTAGCCGGCACGGCCGGCGAAGGCTCGCAGATCAAATTCCTGGCGTTCACAAGACTGATCCGCTGTTGAAACCCGGCAGTAAATGGCGGCACGATGTCCCAATTGAACCCTCCTGGATTTTTGTATCGGAACGCCCTGATTTATATGGGCTGGCTGTTGTCCAAAACAGACTATACTTCAAAAGGGACGAATTTGTATGTCACGACGCCATATTTTCACCGAACGGCAGCGAGCAGCGCTGTTCGATCTGCCCACGGACGAACTGTCGCTACTGAAGTTCTACACGCTGGGCGATGATGACCTGGAAAACATTAGGCAGCGCCGCAGACCGGAAAACAGGATTGGCTTTGCCCTGCAACTTTGTGCCTTACGATATCCGGGCCGTGCACTGGCTCCTGGTGAGATGATCCCGCGTGAAGTCCTTTCCTTCGTCGGTGCTCAGCTTGGAGTTCCGGCTGATGCGCTTCTCACTTATGCCACACGGCGCCAAACCCGTCAGCAGCACATGGACACGCTGCGCGAAATTTACGGCTACAAGACCTTCACGGGCCGTGGTGCCCGTGATCTGCGGGAGTGGACTTTCGGCCAGGCCGAAGATGCCAGATCAAACGAGGATCTTGCTCATCGTTTTATTGTGCGGTGTCGGGAAACTTCCACCATTCTGCCCGCAGTATCGACAATCGAGCGCTTGTGCGCGGATGCTCTGGTCGCCGCTGAGCGGCGGATTGAAACGCGGATTGCGGAAAATTTAACAGCGGATGTTCGCGATCACCTGGACAAACTTCTGAGTGAAATGCTCGCCGGCAATATCAGTCGTTTCATCTGGCTTCGCAACTTCGAGGTTGGTAACAACTCGGCTGCTGCTAACCGTTTGCTCGACAGGCTCGAATTTCTGCGTACCCTGAATATCAATCATAGTGCTTTGGCCAGCATACCTGCCCATCGCATTGCCCGGCTGCGTCGGCAGGGTGAACGCTACTTCACCGACGGTTTGCGTGACATCACTTCGGACCGCCGCTGGGCGATCCTTGCCGTCTGTGTTGTGGAGTGGGAAGCGGCGATTGCTGATGCCATAGTCGAAACCCATGACAGGATCGTAGGAAAAACCTGGCGGGAAGCGAAGCGCCAGCATGACGAAACAATTTCCGGCTCTAAAGCCACACTCACGGATACGATCCGTACCTTCACCGCGCTGGGAGCTTCGTTGCTTGAGGCCCGCAGTGACGGAACCCCGCTGGAGATGGCTGTCGCCAGTTCGGTTGCATGGGACCGGCTCGCTCAACTGGTAGCGACAGGGACTCAACTCAGCAACACGCTAGCCGATGAGCCTCTTGCATATGTCGGGCAGGGATACCATCGCTTTCGTCGTTATGCGCCCCGCATGTTGCGCTGTCTGAAGCTCGAAGCCGCGCCGGTCGCCGGACCATTGGTAGCAGCAGCTTTGTCGATCGGAGAGATGAAAGGTGTTGCATCGCCAGAAAGGCGTTTCCTGCGGCCCAGCTCCAAATGGAACCGTCATTTACGAGCTCAGGAAAAAGGAGATACCCGTCTTTGGGAAGTGGCGGTACTCTTTCACCTCCGGGATGCTTTTCGTTCCGGAGATGTCTGGCTCGCTCATTCGCGCCGCTATGGTGACCTCAAGCAGGTACTGGTGCCGATGATCGCGGCGCAGGAAAATGCAAAACTGGCCGTGCCTTCCAACCCACAGGATTGGCTGGCAGACAGAAAGGCGCGACTCACGATCGCTCTTAAGCGGCTGGCCCGGGCTGCCCGTAACGGCACTATTCCGCACGGTAGCATAGAAGATGGAACGTTGCGGATCGACAGGTTGACAGCAGACGTGCCGGATGGTGCCGAGGCACTCATACTGGATCTGTATCGCCGAATGCCGTCCGTTCGGATTACCGACATGCTGCTTGAAGTTGATGCAGCCCTTGGTTTCACAGATGCGTTTACCCATCTGAGAACCGGGGCTCCATGTCGCGACCGGATCGGTCTGCTCAACGTCCTGCTCGCTGAAGGGCTCAATCTGGGCCTGCGTAAGATGGCGGAAGCTACAAACACGCATGATTACTGGCAGCTCTCACGCCTTGCCCGCTGGCATGTTGAAAGCGAAGCCATGAACCAGGCATTGGCAATTGTGGTGGCCGCGCAGGGTAAACTGCCGATGTCACGCGTCTGGGGGATGGGCACGTCAGCATCGAGCGATGGTCAGTTTTTCCCGACAGCGCGGCATGGCGAAGCCATGAACATGGTCAATGCCAAATATGGTTCTGTTCCCGGCCTCAAAGCGTATACTCACGTAAGCGACCAGTTCGCGCCATTCGCTTGTCAGTCGATCCCGGCGACCGTGAGCGAGGCACCGTATATTCTCGATGGACTACTGATGAACGAGGTCGGTCGCCATGTTCGCGAACAGTATGCCGATACAGCAGGATTCACCGACCATTTGTTCGGAGCCAGTAGCCTGCTCGGCTACAATCTCGTTCTGCGAATCAGGGATCTGCCATCGAAGCGGTTGTACGTATTTAATCCCGATACGACCCCCAGGGAGTTACGCAAGTTGGTAGGTGGAAAAGCCCGGGAGGATCTTATCGTTGCGAACTGGCCTGATATTTTCCGTTGTGCCGCGACGATGACCGCTGGCAAAATCAGGCCCAGCCAACTCCTGCGCAAGCTCGCTTCTTACCCACGACAAAACAACCTTGCAGTTGCGCTTCGTGAAGTTGGTCGTATTGAACGGACCCTTTTCATTATTGAGTGGATCCTGGATACGGACATGCAGCGGCGTGCTCAGATCGGTCTTAACAAGGGAGAGGCCCACCATGCGCTCAAAAATGCGCTCCGTATCGGGAGGCAGGGGGAAATTCGCGATCGCACGACAGAGGGGCAGCACTACCGAATCGCTGGGCTCAATTTATTGACTGCGGTGATCATTTACTGGAATACCGTCCATCTTGGTCATGCCGTCACGGAGCGGCGGAACGAAGGGTTGGATGTTCCCCCTGAATTTCTTCCCCACATATCCCCATTGGGCTGGGCGCACATTCTACTGACTGGCGAATATCTTTGGCCCAAGGAACCGAAAGCTTAGGGTGTCATTTCGCCCTCAGCCGGAACCGACCCCCTCTTGCCACCAAGAGAGTTGGTCTCCAAATGCACTGGCTGTTTGCCTCAACATCCTACTGTCGAAACTGGAGTTAAATATCACCAGATGACGGCCCGACAAAAGCCGGGCGAGAGCTGGCGCAACTTGAGTCCACGTAGGCTCATTCGACAGCTCAGTCTCGGTGATGCCATGAACACCCATTGCCTGAGGGTCTATTTCCACGGTTGGCCGTAATCTGGTGCAGAGGAGAACCGCGCCTCTGATGTCAGTAACAGCCAGCTCGATCACCTGGTCTCTTTCACCAAGTCCGGTCGTCTCGGTATCGAGAACCAGAGGTTCCAGAGCGACCCACCTTTGTGCCATGACAGAGGCCTTTGCCAGGTTGCTACGCATTCTTGCCTTGACCGAAAGGATGGATTGCGCCCTTATTTGCTTTTGTGATGCCGGTGAACAACCCCTTCTCCGCATTGGTTGGCAATCTGCTATCCGGTACACTCCAAATTGGCCACCATACCCGTTTTTGTAGAACGAAACTGGCTCTACTCCTGGCTTAGGCTTCATCCGAAATTCGTCCCTGAGCCGTCCTTTTGAAAAGCACCTATCGGCTTTCATGGCTTCGGCTCTGGCAAGTTCGAGTTCTTCATCATTCATGCTGTTAATCCGCTATATCGAGGCGTTGGCTCGCTCTCTTCAAACGCTCATCGCCGCGTCTGTCATATTTCTGGGTAGTTGCAATGCTTGAGTGGCCCATTGCGTCCTTCACGGTCACAATATCCTCACCGTTATCCAGCATCGAGGAGGCAAAGGTGCGTCGCAGGTCATGGGGCGCAAACATCTCCAGACCGGCTTCAACTCTTCTGGTCTCCAAGATGTGGTAGATGGCCTGATCCGACATCCGCTCTCCAGTCACATCATCAAACCGCCTGATCCTCGGGAATAAAGGCCCTTCATGCGTTCCTCGAACCTCTTCAACCCACTTATCCAGTCTTTTCCATGCGCCACCAGGCACATACGCCATTCTCTCTTTGTTGCCCTTGCCAAGAACCTTGAGAGCGCGGTCCTTGTAGATCATGCTTCCCATGTCCAGCGCAACGATTTCCGAGCGGCGCAAGCCACACCCGAGGAGCACCCCGAGAATGGCCGCATCCCGAAGCCCTTTGGCGCTTGAATCACTTTCACATGTGAAAAAGAGGCTGCGAATCTCATGGCGTTCAAGTGCCCGCCCTTTAGGAAGTCGAGATCCACGTACTGAACGGACTTGCTTAATGTGCTGGAAGCTATCCGTATCAATTTGCTTCATCGTCCAGGCTTCAAGAGCCACCCCTTTGAGCGCTGACAGGTAGGTGTTGATCGTTGCCGGAGCCTTCCCTGCATCCCCCAGCATTTCCAGCACCGCCAATATGTGGTGCCGCCTCATTGAGCTCCATGCACAGTCACGAAGGTTCTGAAACCCGATCATCTTGGCGACAATGTTGAGGAATGAGCTCATGGTCTGCCTGCTTCGCTTTGACCCGAGGCTCACCAGATAGGCGACGGCGGGGTTGTCCTGGATGTTCCGGAGCGAGCTCGATGACGGCAACAGTTCACCGCGAATGCTTTGTTCTGCCGGAACATTTACTTTCGCATGTGAAACTAGCTCTTCCTTGTCATTGTTTGTGTCGTGCAAAGTTACCTCCTAAGCCCGACCGCAACGAGAAGAAAATCCCATATTTTGAGGTGAAGAGGTAGTTCCTCCTCCATATGTTGCGTTTCGTAGCTTTGCATCAGTGGTTCAAACTTGGTTGGATTGCACAGCAATTCGTAAACTGTTCGGTTGGGCTTGGTGATCGGCTTATTCGGAGTGAATCCATGTTTGTTCTGGAGGTACAGCGCTACCGCGCCACTTCTGGATTCTCCGTAATAGCAATGAACGAAGATCTGATCGATACCGCTACCAACCAATCCATCCAGGAAGGTGGACAGCTTTTCAGCCTGGGATGAGTCAATGTAAGAGGCGTAATTCATCCGGAACGCTGCCTTCATCGTGTGGATGGTGTTCTCAGAATAGCCGCCGTCATAGAAGCTATCGCGGTACAACTGCCCCCACTGTCCGAGAGCGGCAGGGGACTTGTCTGGGTCAGTTATGGAGATCATGGCCGCACCGGGAACCGGCTCCAGTCTTTCGGCCTCCGCTTGACTAATGAAAAAGACTTTTTTGCTAAGCATGTCCCATCATCCCCTTACAAGGATGTGTTGCGAGTAGCTCACGCGCCTGACTTTGCCCCTCTTGAGTATCTACAGGAGCGGTCGTATACACACCTCCATGCCGCAAGTCCACAATACTGGTCCGACAGCAAGAACCTACGTTCTGAACTTTATTGTCCGAATCCAAACCAGCAAAAGTATGGCACGGTCCAGGGAATGGTTTCCTGCAAATAGAGCAGCGCTCAAAGTTCTTATCGAGGATTCTCTTTAAAACTTTCTCAAATTTGTTTTTGTTTAACATCGAGTTCTCCACACAAAGTTACTGGCCGAGCATCCCAGCCAAGGTGGTCTGCTGGCCTTCGCTACAAGGTGCAAATCCGGCAAAAGCACCGGCATTAACCTTGAGCTCATCAAAGCGTCCATCGGTGTCCCGGTAGTACACCTTACGTTTTCCAATTCCACCTTCGAGGTTTGCGGCCAACCAGGCGATCACTGCATCAGCATCGTTCGTAACTGATGCTCCCTGATCCAGATCGATAAGTACCAGGTGGGTGTCCGTCTGGAGTGCCACTTCAAAGGTCGCTCTTACATCAAAAATCACTGGTCGCGCTCCTTGTAAAAAGTGGGCATTCAGCACCACCTATCCTATTCCAAAAACTCTACTTTTTCAAAGATACATTTTAATAAGTAGAACAACAGCAAGAGGAACTCAAATTTATTTACCGTAATTATCATAATTACGGTAATACGGTAATTTTACAGATTTGGATGGAATGGTATAAGATGTCTCGCTGGAACATACTTGCTGAAAAAACGCTTAACAACGATAGTGAAAACATCATGTACAGGTGCGAGAGATAATATGTATAAGAGCCTTGAAGATCTGATGGCGGGTATTTACGAGATGGCAGCGCCAGATGGCATCATCTGTAACGAGGTTTCCAAATTCCTTGCGGCCAACCAGGTCAAGCCGGAAGACATAAGCTCTGGGATCTGGTTTTTCCTGTGGCTGAAATCAGCTCCCAAGGATGCGAAGCCAATCCAAAAAGAAATCCCCGGATTTGGAGTTGTTCTCAACATGCCGACTTATGGCGGAACGCTCAACGAAGCAATCACAGGGTTGATCGAGAACGAGTGCCGTCAAATAGAGCTCGCTGAGGGACATCCGAGCCTTGAGGCTTGGGTTGAATCAGTATTAGCCGGTCGAGATGACGGAGAGGAAAATGAAGCTGCGGCCAATATCGTGGATCTGCTTAATGGGTGTCACGACCTACTGGATACAGCAATAATCAATTACCTTTTTAAGGTGGGAAAAATCAACGAGCAAGAGATTTTGTCGCTCATCTATTATGGAGAGCTATGTGACCACTCTCTTGTCGGTACGCCTTTTTCAACGTTACATATCCCGAGTGAAAATAACGTCCACGAACGTAACATCATCCCCATTAAAAAAGGAGCCAGTTAGGCTCCTTTTTGTTACTCAGGGTTTGCTTTGAGAAACAACTTCATTCCAAGTATGCAGCACCTTCGATAGGTGCTGATGCTTTCTGGTGAAGTCCTTATCATCCAAGAGTGCTTTAAATGGCGCGTTCAGGTCACTGCATGTGACGTTCTTGCCGATCACAGACAGGGTATCCTGGAGTGATCCACCAGCAGCATCAAGCCCCATTCTATCGACGGTCTCACTACTCACCATTGCCTGGACAACATTGGTGAATGCCTTTGAGTTGAGCTGCTCAACGCTCAGGGCTGTATTGCATTTCTGCTCAACCGCTTGCTTGTACTGGATGGTGTACTTTGCAGTGATAGGTGACATGGTGTTCATCGCAAGTATGTATGCGTCTACCTCACTGGTCGGTAATGTCGCGGCATAGACTGACGAGCATGATGCGGCTGCGGCCATTATCAAAGTTATTACCTTCTTATTCTTCATTTCTCTGAAATCCCCCTTTAAAATATGGAGCTACAACTCATTTGTACCAATCATAATACTACCCGGAAAAATATCTTCCGGGGGAGGAACCAGGAATTCTGCGAATGTAAATCAGATAATTACAACAAAAAGACTCGACGATACAATTAATTATTGATGATATTATTCTCAATACAATAATTTATGAGCGTGACGGGAATATACTTCATATTGATAGGAACTTTTTCTTCCTTAAAAAACGAACCAATTAACGCTCAGCATGGGCATTAATAATCATACAGAAGTCGCAGAAAAAACATCGAAGAGAATAGCCAGGCTTAGAATACAAATAGTAAGTGGAGCGAAAAATCACTCCACATGGTGAGTATTAATAACCGTCGGTGACAATTCTGGCGGCAGCAGCGAGCACGTCACGACGGCTCTCTGCCTTCGGCTCCGACTGGGTGAAGTAAGTCACCAGAACGAGCGGCGCGCGACCTTCCGGCCAAATAACCGCGATATCATTCGTCGTACCATAACCGCCGCTGCCGGTTTTATCCCCGACAACCCACGATGTGGGTAGCCCTGCCTGAATGCTGGCAGCGCCGGTGGTGTTGCCTTTCAGCCACATCACCAGCTGCGCACGCTGAGTGTCACCCAGGGCATTGCCCAACGTCAGATTGCGCAGAGCCTGCGCCATCGCTAACGGCGTGGTGGTATCGCGCGGGTCGCCGGGGATCGCGGTGTTGAGCGTCGGCTCGGTACGATCGAGCCGGAACGTGTCATCGCCAATCGTACGGGCAAATGCCGTCACTTTATCCGGCCCCCCGAGATGGGCAATCAGCTTATTCATGGCAGTATTATCGCTGTACTGTAGCGCCGCCGCGCTCAACTCCCCGAATGTCATCGTGCCATTGACGTGTTTTTCCGCAATGGGGTTGTAGTTAATCAAGTCTGAGGGCTTAATTTCAACCCGCTGACTCAACAAGCCCTTTTGCGTTTCACTTTGCTTAAGCACCGCCGCTGCCGCCATCACTTTACTGGTGCTGCACATGGCAAAACGCTCGTCGGCGCGGTAGAGCGTCTGCGTGTTATCGGCGGTGTTAATCAACGCCACACCCAGTCGTCCCCCGCTGCTTTTCTCCAGCGCCGCGAGCTTTTGTTGAACATCGTTCGCCTGGGCACACAGCGGCACACTGGCCAACAGCAGCGAAACACAGGCTGTCGTCATTAACATCGCCCGCCTTACGCTTTTTCTCATCATCCTAATCCCCTGAACATTCAATTCGTGTGAGTGAAGCCTAAATTCCACGTGTGTTTTTTATTAGCTTCAAAAATCACTATTTCACGAAGAATTTAGACTGCTTCTCACACATTGTAACATTATTTACAACCACCTTTCAATCATTTTTGATAAATCATTGATTTCATCTTTGCTGCAATGATACTTAATAAACTCTGCAAGTTATCCACAGAGCAACACTCAATTTTATTGATGATATTCTTATTATACCAGACATTTTTCATACACTCCCTTGTACGGATAGTTTTCCGACAACTTCATGATTACATATCTTGCGGTTTTGATTATTTTTGCTGCAAGAAATACATACTTCAAACGAAAGGTCTTTATTTGCTGTCTGTATTCTGAAGAGTCCAAGGAATCAAACTTGAACAACAAAAATAGGTTATATGAAAGCATCATCATTTGAAACACGGCTTCATTCGCCCAAAATGACTTTAGCAAGAGATGACCCACCGCCATGTCGTATTTGGCTTCTTTGATATAGTTTTCAGCATTACCACGCTTTTCATAGTATATAACTACTTTTTCAGAAAGCAAGGTAGTATTTGTTACAAAGAAAAAGTAGTCGTATTCGGAACCTTCTAAAAGTGATAATTGTGCTCTTTCTTTTTCTGGTTTCAGTACGCGAGATACGACAAATCTTCTGTCTTTTTCCCATTTAACTAATTTTGTATACAGTTCTGTAGTTTCTCTACCTTCTTCTCCTTTAACGAATACAATTGATGAATTCGTTGCTTGTGAGGTGAGTGTAGAATAACTTTTGGCTTTAATTAAATATTTGCATCCAAGAGATTCTATCGTTTCGATAATTTTTTCATCAAAGTAGCCACTATCCATTCGAAATAAAATTTCTAAATCGTCTGATTTGATGTTAGCAACAATTTCTTTGATCATTTCCGCAGCACCGTTTGCAGTGTAAGTATTGCCACTTCTTACAAATCCGGTAACATATGCTTTTAATTCGTCGCAAAATGCAAATTGGATATTGTAGCATCGGTTTCCCAGTTTCTTAGGATTATATCCTTTTGACGCACCTTCTTGATGACCTTCTACGTTAATTACACTACTATCAATATCAATCGTAATGGATGTCAATTTACTTTTAGTGAGCAGTTTTTTAAAGACTTTAAAATTAATGTCTCTAAACATTTGGGTTGTCTTGAAGTTGAAGTTTCCTAGAAACCGTGACACTGTTTCAGGTTCTTTTACGGAAATATCAAACTCGTTGACGAGGGGATCATTTTGAAGTAGCTTTAGACGTTCTAACTTATCAATGCCAATGAAGTGACCGCAGAGCATGGTCTTTATATGATTCATCTTGATTTTATTTGTTGAGTCATTATCAAATACGAGGTCATTTTCAATAAAATCAAAAATCCCATTGCTTTTTGCATTCTCAAGGAGCAGAAAAAGACCTGCATTTGATGTTAGATTCTTAGCTTTGAAATCAATTTTATTAATCATAATTAGAACCCCTTTTTACTACTTTTCTTACTATTATTTTACCATATATCGAGTCATAAAAGCTGATAATTTAACATATTTTTGAGCACTTTTCTTTCACCCAATGGGTGAAAGCTGAATTTCGAAGGAATGCATATTTATCAAGGCTTTGATTATGCTTTTTGAAGTACTGACGTAGAATCTAGGTACTATTGATTTCCAAAAGTATCTCTCTCTACTGACTCTATGATGGCTCGCCTTCCAAACACTTGGCCGCTGGCGGCGGCTGGGCCAACGCCAGAGCCTGATCCACACTATCATCCGCCTGAAAAAAATCTCATTACCTCTGACGGATAAAGAAACAGATTTCCCCCTTTGGCAAAAAACAGATACCAAACAGAAAAAGCCACAGAAAAAACACCTGCAACACACACTTCAAATCTATTTCTTGCAGAGAAATACTTGTAGTGCTTTTTTTCGTATCTCGGGGCTCTCATTTTGACTAGATTTTTCAATGTCAACCAAAGAAAGATAACCCCAGTAGGAAGGATAACTATCACAACCCCAAAGAAATAAATTGTGTATATAATAAAATCAAACCAGTTATTGATTTCCATAAGCCGTCCCCAATGCTGCGCCAATAGCAGAACCATGTGAGCCGTATTTAATCCCTGGATTCCTCATTAGCTCTCTTTAACTTTAATATTTTCCTTAGATTTAAGTATCCATAGATTCCTGAGAACACTCCATACCCCCCCCAAACACCAACGGACAGATATAAGGCGAATTTGCTTAGAGGCCCATTCACATAATTTAATAAAGCGAACACTGCAATTCCTATAAAGGCTCCAGCTAACGGAAATCCAAGCAGATATACTGCTCTATATTTTAAACCGGTTTTTTTCATCTTATTATTTATCTATATGTTTTGAAATCTTATCTACAATGGATGTAGTATCCATATTCATTATCCTCCCTGCTTTTTCAATCAGAAACTCAGCTTCATTTGTTATGTTCTTTGACTCTTCATTAATAATGTCAATGATAGTTTCTAGTGCGATTCCATACTCACCCACATCAATAAATTCTTGCACTTCTATACTTTCAGATTCAGAAAACGAATCAGACAGCACCATAAGCAAAAGATCTAGCGTGGATTCAATTTCTCTATATTCATTTTTCATTTTGGATTCCTTGGTACGTTTGTTGGAAAACCTGAAACAATATCACCATTAGATTCTTGTATTACACGAACATTAATACCTTCTTTAACTGCCTCTGCAATAGTCCTACCACCGCGCCCAGCCTTTCGAGAAACATTTGGATCGGTAGCTATATCGGAAATGACGTGCATAATTTTTTCATCAGACCAACTTTGAGGAAACTCACTTTTTCCAGGCTTGCCTGTTCCTGCTCGATGCCCTCCACCAGTGGCGTCACCATCAAGAATATGCTTACGTCTCTGGGAACTGGCTAGGTCTACAAAATCATCAGCCGTATTTTTAAAAGCGCGTTCCGCAACATTCCCTAGCGCCTTATAGGGGTCGTCTCAGAATTCGGAAAATAAAGCACGCTAAGGCGTAGTCACCCCGTGACTCCCCCGCGCCGATGCAGCGAGCTTCGTTCCGTCTTGCAGTGACGCAATCAGCGGGCAGGAAACGTTCCCTTTCCGCGCATGGCAGGCGCACACCAGTTCAGACAGCACGGCCTCCATGCGTGCCAAGTCGGCCATCTTCTCGCGCACATCCTTGAGCTTGTGCTCGGCCAGGCCGCTGGCTTCCTCGCAATGGGTGCCATCCTCCAGCCGCAGTAGCTCGGCGATTTCGTCCAGGCTAAAGCCCAGCCGCTGGGCCGATTTCACGAACCGCACTCGTGTTACATCCGCCTCGCCATAGCGGCGAATGCTGCCATAGGGCTTGTCTGGCTCCGGCAGCAGGCCCTTGCGCTGGTAGAACCGGATGGTCTCCACATTGACCCCGGCCGCCTTGGCAAAAACGCCAATGGTCAGATTCTCAAAATTAATTTGCATATCGCTTGACTCCGTACATAACTACGGAAGTAAGCTTAAGCTATCCAAACCAAATTTGAAAGGACAAGCGTATGTCTGAACCACAAAAGTCTGAACCACAAAACGGGCGCGGCGCGCTCTTCGCCGGTGGGCTGGCCGCCATTCTTGCGTCGGCCTGCTGCCTGGGGCCGCTGGTTTTGATCGCCTTGGGGTTCAGCGGGGCATGGATCGGCAACCTGACGGTGCTGGAACCCTATCGCCCGATCTTCATCGGCGCAGCGCTGGTCGCGCTGTTTTTCGCCTGGCGGCGCATCTACCGCCCGGCGCAAGCCTGCAAACCGGGTGAGGTCTGCGCGATTCCCCAAGTGCGAGCTACTTACAAGCTCATTTTCTGGATCGTGGCCGCGCTGGTCCTGGTCTCGCTCGGATTTCCCTACGTCATGCCATTTTTCTATTAATCACAGGAGTTCATCATGAAAAAACTGTTTGCCGCCCTCGCCCTCGCTGCCGTTGTTGCCCCCGTGTGGGCCGCCACCCAGACCGTCACGCTGTCCGTGCCTGGCATGACCTGCGCCTCTTGCCCGATCACTGTCAAGCACGCGCTTTCCAAGGTTGAGGGCGTGAGCAAGACCGACGTAAGTTTCGACAAGCGCCAGGCCGTCGTCACCTTCGACGATGCCAAGACCAACGTCCAGAAGTTGACCAAGGCGACCGAGGACGCGGGCTATCCGTCCAGCCTCAAACGCTGATCCGTTAACCGAACTCGGGAGCGACACATGGGACTCATCACGCGCATCGCTGGCAAAACCGGCGCGCTCGGCAGCGTCGTTTCCGCGATGGGCTGCGCCGCCTGTTTTCCTGCCATCGCCAGCTTTGGCGCGGCCATCGGACTGGGCTTCTTGAGCCAGTACGAGGGGCTATTCATTGGCATCCTGCTGCCGATGTTCGCCGGCATCGCGTTACTCGCCAATGCTATCGCTTGGCTCAATCATCGACAGTGGCGACGCACGGCGCTCGGCACGATAGGCCCGATCTTGGTGCTGGCAGCGGTGTTTTTAATGCGGGCTTACGGCTGGCAGAGCGGTGGACTGCTCTATGTCGGCCTGGCCTTGATGGTTGGGGTGTCGGTCTGGGATTTCATCTCGCCAGCACATCGCCGCTGCGGGCCGGACAGCTGTGAATTGCCAGAACAACGTGGCTGACGGCAACAGCCGTAGCCACCACAGAAAAGGAAAAATACATGACCACCCTGAAAATCACCGGGATGACCTGCGACTCGTGCGCGGCTCACGTCAAGGAAGCCTTGGAGAAAGTGCCCGGCGTGCAATCGGCGCTGGTGTCCTATCCGAAGGGCACAGCGCAACTCGCCATTGAGGCGGGCACGTCATCGGATGCGCTGACTACCGCCGTGGCCGGACTGGGCTACGAGGCAACGCTTGCCGATGCGCCACCGACGGACAACCGCGCCGGCCTGCTCGACAAGATGCGCGATCTGCTGGGCAGAAACGACAAGACGGGTAGCAGCGGCGCATTGCATATCGCCGTCATCGGCAGCGGCGGGGCCGCGATGGCAGCGGCGCTGAAGGCCGTCGAGCAAGGCGCACGTGTCACGCTGATCGAGCGCGGCACCATCGGCGGCACCTGCGTCAATGTCGGTTGTGTGCCGTCCAAGATCATGATCCGCGCCGCCCATATCGCCCATCTGCGCCGGGAAAGCCCGTTCGATGGCGGCATCGCCGCTACCACGCCGACCATCCAGCGCACGGCGCTGCTGGCCCAGCAGCAGGCCCGCGTCGATGAACTGCGCCACGCCAAGTACGAAGGCATCTTGGAGGGCAATCCGGCGATCACTGTGCTGCACGGCTCCGCCCGCTTTAAGGACAATCGCAACCTGATCGTGCAACTCAACGACGGCGGCGAGCGCGTGGTGGCATTCGACCGCTGCCTGATCGCCACCGGCGCGAGCCCGGCCGTGCCGCCGATTCCCGGCCTGAAAGACACTCCGTACTGGACTTCCACTGAAGCGCTGGTCAGCGAGACGATTCCTAAGCGCCTGGCCGTGATTGGCTCATCAGTGGTGGCGCTGGAGCTGGCGCAGGCGTTCGCCCGACTCGGAGCGAAGGTGACGATCCTGGCTCGCAGCACGCTGTTCTTCCGCGAAGACCCAGCTATAGGCGAAGCCGTCACGGCCGCATTCCGCATGGAGGGCATCGAGGTGAGGGAACACACCCAGGCCAGCCAGGTCGCGTATATCAATGGTGAAGGGGACGGCGAATTCGTGCTCACCACGGCGCACGGCGAACTGCGCGCCGACAAGCTGCTGGTCGCCACCGGCCGCGCGCCCAACACACGCAAGCTGGCACTGGATGCGACGGGCGTCACGCTCACCCCGCAAGGCGCTATCGTCATCGACCCCGGCATGCGTACAAGCGTGGAACACATCTACGCCGCAGGCGACTGCACCGACCAGCCGCAGTTCGTCTATGTGGCGGCAGCGGCCGGCACTCGCGCCGCGATCAACATGACCGGCGGTGACGCGGCCCTGAACCTGACCGCGATGCCGGCCGTGGTGTTCACCGACCCGCAAGTGGCGACCGTAGGCTACAGCGAGGCGGAAGCGCACCATGACGGCATCAAAACTGATAGTCGCACGCTAACGCTGGACAACGTGCCGCGCGCGCTCGCCAACTTCGACACGCGCGGCTTCATCAAACTGGTGGTTGAAGAAGGCAGCGGACGACTGATCGGCGTGCAGGCAGTGGCCCCGGAAGCGGGCGAACTGATCCAGACGGCCGCACTGGCGATTCGCAACCGGATGACGGTGCAGGAACTGGCCGACCAGTTGTTCCCCTACCTGACGATGGTCGAAGGGTTGAAGCTCGCGGCGCAGACCTTCAACAAGGATGTGAAGCAGCTTTCCTGCTGCGCCGGGTGAGGACAAGGAGGTGTGCGATGAGCGCCTACACGGTATCGCAACTGGCCCATAACGCTGGGGTGAGCGTACATATCGTGCGCGACTACCTGGTGCGCGGCTTGTTACGGCCGGTGGCCTGCACCACGGGCGGCTACGGCGTGTTCGACGATGCGGCCTTGCAACGGCTGTGCTTCGTGCGCGCGGCCTTCGAGGCGGGTATCGGCCTGGATGCCCTGGCGCGGCTGTGCCGTGCGCTCGACGCAGCGGACGGCGCACAAGCCGCAGTGCAGCTTGCCGTGCTGCGCCAGTTGGTCGAGCGGCGGCGCGCGGCGTTGGCCCATCTGGACGCGCAACTGGCCTCCATGCCAGCCGAGCGGGCGCACGAGGAGGCATTGCCGTGAACGCCCCTGACAAACTGCCGCCCGAGACGCGCCAACCCGTTTCCGGCTACCTGTGGGGTGCGCTGGCCGTGTTGACCTGCCCCTGCCATCTGCCGATTCTCGCCGCCGTGCTGGCCGGGACGACCGCCGGTGCCTTCCTTGGCGAGCATTGGGGTGTTGCCGCGCTCGCGCTGACCGGCTTGTTCGTTCTGGCCGTAACGCGGCTGCTGCGCGCCTTCCGGGGCGGATCATGACGAGTTCGCAGCCCGCCGGATGGACGGCGGCCGAGTTGGCGCAGGCGGCGGCGCGCGGACAGCTTGACCTGCATTACCAGCCGCTGGTCGATCTGCGCGATCACCGGATCGCTGGCGCGGAAGCGTTGATGCGCTGGCGGCATCCGAGGCTTGGCCTGTTGCCGCCCGGCCAGTTCCTGCCGCTGGCCGAGTCGTTCGGCCTGATGCCGGAAATAGGCGCGTGGGTGCTGGGCGAGGCCTGTCGCCAGATGCACAAGTGGCAAGGACCGGCATGGCAACCGTTCCGTCTTGCCATCAATGTGTCCGCCAGCCAGGTTGGGCCAACGTTCGACGACGAGGTAAAGCGGGTGCTGGCCGATATGGCCCTGCCCGCCGAGCTTCTGGAGATCGAACTGACCGAATCGGTCGCATTCGGCAATCCAGCCCTGTTCGCCAGTTTCGACGCCTTGCGCGCCATCGGCGTGCGCTTCGCCGCCGACGACTTCGGCACCGGCTATTCCTGCCTGCAACATCTGAAATGCTGCCCCATCACCACATTGAAAATCGACCAATCCTTTGTCGCCAGGCTCCCGGATGATGCCCGTGACCAAACTATCGTGCGGGCGGTGATCCAGCTCGCGCACGGGCTGGGCATGGATGTCATTTTCAGAAGACGACTGCACCAGTTGATTGGGCGTAATGGCTGTTGTGCAGCCAGCTCCTGACAGTTCAATATCAGAAGTGATCTGCACCAATCTCGACTATGCTCAATACTCGTGTGCACCAAAGCGAGGTGAGCATGGCGACGGACACCCCACGGATTCCAGAACAAGGCGTGGCCACTCTGCCTGATGAGGCTTGGGAGCGTGCGCGCCGTCGTGCGGAGATCATCAGTCCGTTGGCGCAGTCGGAGACGGTCGGGCACGAAGCGGCCGATATGGCGGCTCAGGCGCTGGGCTTGTCTCGGCGCCAGGTATACGTTCTGATCCGGCGTGCCCGGCAAGGCAGCGGCCTCGTGACGGATCTGGTGCCCGGCCAGTCCGGTGGAGGTAAAGGTAAGGGGCGCTTGCCGGAACCGGTCGAGCGCGTCATCCACGAGCTACTGCAAAAGCGGTTCCTGACCAAGCAGAAGCGCAGCCTAGCGGCCTTTCACCGCGAAGTCACTCAGGTGTGCAAGGCTCAAAAACTGCGAGTGCCGGCGCGCAATACCGTGGCCTTACGGATCGCTAGCCTTGACCCGCGCAAGGTCATCCGCCGGCGGGAAGGCCAGGATGCCGCTCGTGACCTACAAGGTGTGGGCGGCGAGCCTCCTGCCGTGACCGCGCCGCTGGAGCAGGTGCAGATAGACCATACGGTCATCGACCTGATCGTGGTCGATGACCGCGACCGGCAACCTATTGGCCGCCCGTACCTGACCCTCGCCATCGACGTGTTCACCCGCTGCGTGCTCGGCATGGTCGTCACGCTGGAAGCGCCGTCTGCCGTTTCGGTTGGCCTGTGCCTCGTGCATGTCGCCTGCGACAAGCGCCCTTGGCTGGAAGGACTGAACGTGGAAATGGATTGGCAGATGAGCGGCAAGCCCTTGCTGCTCTACCTAGACAACGCGGCCGAGTTCAAGAGCGAGGCCCTGCGCCGGGGTTGCGAGCAGCATGGCATCCGGCTGGACTATCGCCCGCTGGGACAGCCGCACTATGGCGGCATCGTGGAACGGATCATCGGCACGGCGATGCAGATGATTCACGACGAACTGCCGGGAACGACCTTCTCCAACCCTGACCAGCGCGGCGACTACGATTCCGAAAACAAGGCCGCCCTGACGCTGCGCGAGCTAGAGCGCTGGCTCACATTGGCGGTCGGCACCTACCACGGTTCGGTGCACAACGGCCTGCTCCAACCGCCGGCCGCGCGCTGGGCCGAGGCCGTGGCGCGTGTCGGCGTACCGGCCGTCGTCACACGCGCTACTTCGTTCCTGGTCGATTTTCTGCCGATCCTCCGGCGCACGCTGACCCGCACCGGCTTTGTCATCGACCACATCCACTACTACGCCGATGCGCTCAAGCCGTGGATTGCGCGGCGTGAACGCTGGCCGTCCTTTCTGATCCGGCGCGATCCGCGCGACATCAGCCGTATCTGGGTCCTGGAACCGGAGGGACAGCATTACCTGGAAATTCCCTACCGTACCTTGTCGCATCCGGCTGTCACCCTCTGGGAACAACGGCAGGCGCTGGCGAAACTGCGGCAGCAAGGGCGCGAACAGGTGGATGAGTCGGCGCTGTTCCGCATGATCGGCCAGATGCGTGAGATTGTGACCAGCGCGCAGAAGGCCACACGCAAGGCGCGGCGTGACGCGGATCGCCGCCAGCACCTCAAGACATCAGCTCGGCCGGACAAGCCCGTTCCGCCGGATACGGATATTGCCGACCCGCAGGCAGACAACTTGCCACCCGCCAAACCGTTCGACCAGATTGAGGAGTGGTAGCCGTGGACGAATATCCCATCATCGACCTGTCCCACCTGCTGCCGGCGGCCCAGGGCTTGGCCCGTCTTCCGGCGGACGAGCGCATCCAGCGCCTTCGCGCCGACCGCTGGATCGGCTATCCGCGCGCAGTCGAGGCGCTGAACCGGCTGGAAGCCCTTTATGCGTGGCCAAACAAGCAACGCATGCCCAACCTGCTGCTGGTTGGCCCGACCAACAATGGCAAGTCGATGATCGTCGAGAAGTTCCGCCGCACCCACCCGGCCAGCTCCGACGCCGACCAGGAGCACATCCCGGTGTTGGTCGTGCAGATGCCGTCCGAGCCGTCCGTGATCCGCTTCTACGTCGCGCTGCTCGCCGCGATGGGCGCGCCGCTGCGCCCACGCCCACGGTTGCCGGAAATGGAGCAACTGGCTCTGGCACTGCTGCGCAAGGTCGGCGTGCGCATGCTGGTGATCGACGAGCTGCACAACGTGCTGGCCGGCAACAGCGTCAACCGCCGGGAATTCCTCAACCTGCTGCGCTTCCTCGGCAACGAACTGCGCATCCCGTTGGTTGGGGTAGGCACGCGCGACGCCTACCTAGCCATCCGCTCCGATGACCAGTTGGAAAATCGCTTCGAGCCGATGATGCTGCCGGTATGGGAGGCCAACGACGATTGCTGCTCACTGCTGGCCAGCTTCGCCGCTTCGCTCCCGCTGCGCCGGCCTTCCCCAATTGCCACGCTGGACATGGCTCGCTACCTGCTCACACGCAGCGAGGGCACCATAGGGGAACTGGCGCACTTGCTGATGGCGGCGGCCATCGTCGCCGTGGAGAGCGGCGAGGAAGCGATCAACCATCGCACACTCAGCATGGCCTGTCGACAACCTCTCGCGCAACCAAGACATCGCGGTCGGACTGCAAGTGATCTTGAAGCCACGGGCCCGTCCCACCCCGACATGGACCTCGATGCCCGAACGGACGTTAGATTTCGAGTTCTAGGCGTTCTGCGATGAAGGTTGGATCCCAGCCGGGATTGAAAGTGTCGACGTGGGTGAATCCGAGCCGCTCGTATAGGCCACGCAGGTTCGGGTGGCAGTCGAGCCGCAGCTTGGCGCACCCCTGCGTTCGCGCGGCATGGCGGCAAGCCTCGATCAGCGCGGAGCTGACACCCCGGCCCGCATGTGTCCGTCGCACCGCGAGCTTGTGCAGATATGCGGCCTCCCCCTTGAGGGCGTCGGGCCAGAACTCGGGATCCTCGGCCGACAAGGTGCAACAGCCGACGATGCCGTCGCTGCAACTCGCGACTAGGAGCTCGGATCTCAGGACGAAGGTCTCCGCGAATGTCCGGTCGATCCGCGCGACGTCCCAGGCGGGCGTTCCCTTGGCGGACATCCACGCCGCAGCGTCGTGCATCAGCCGCACAACCTCGTCGATATCACCCGAGCAGGCGACCCGAACGTTCGGAGGCTCCTCGCTGTCCATTCGCTCCCCTGGCGCGGTATGAACCGCCGCCTCATAGTGCAGTTTGATCCTGACGAGCCCAGCATGTCTGCGCCCACCTTCGCGGAACCTGACCAGGGTCCGCTAGCGGGCGGCCGGAAGGTGAATGCTAGGCATGATCTAACCCTCGGTCTCTGGCGTCGCGACTGCGAAATTTCGCGAGGGTTTCCGAGAAGGTGATTGCGCTTCGCAGATCTCCAGGCGCGTGGGTGCGGACGTAGTCAGCGCCATTGCCGATCGCGTGAAGTTCCGCCGCAAGGCTCGCTGGACCCAGATCCTTTACAGGAAGGCCAACGGTGGCGCCCAAGAAGGATTTCCGCGACACCGAGACCAATAGCGGAAGCCCCAACGCCGACTTCAGCTTTTGAAGGTTCGACAGCACGTGCAGCGATGTTTCCGGTGCGGGGCTCAAGAAAAATCCCATCCCCGGATCGAGGATGAGCCGGTCGGCAGCGACCCCGCTCCGTCGCAAGGCGGAAACCCGCGCCTCGAAGAACCGCACAATCTCGTCGAGCGCGTCTTCGGGTCGAAGGTGACCGGTGCGGGTGGCGATGCCATCCCGCTGCGCTGAGTGCATAACCACCAGCCTGCAGTCCGCCTCAGCAATATCGGGATAGAGCGCAGGGTCAGGAAATCCTTGGATATCGTTCAGGTAGCCCACGCCGCGCTTGAGCGCATAGCGCTGGGTTTCCGGTTGGAAGCTGTCGATTGAAACACGGTGCATCTGATCGGACAGGGCGTCTAAGAGCGGCGCAATACGTCTGATCTCATCGGCCGGCGATACAGGCCTCGCGTCCGGATGGCTGGCGGCCGGTCCGACATCCACGACGTCTGATCCGACTCGCAGCATTTCGATCGCCGCGGTGACAGCGCCGGCGGGGTCTAGCCGCCGGCTCTCATCGAAGAAGGAGTCCTCGGTGAGATTCAGAATGCCGAACACCGTCACCATGGCGTCGGCCTCCGCAGCGACTTCCACGATGGGGATCGGGCGAGCAAAAAGGCAGCAATTATGAGCCCCATACCTACAAAGCCCCACGCATCAAGCTTTTGCCCATGAAGCAACCAGGCAATGGCTGTAATTATGACGACGCCGAGTCCCGACCAGACTGCATAAGCAACACCGACAGGGATGGATTTCAGAACCAGAGAAAGAAAATAAAATGCGATGCCATAACCGATTATGACAACGGCGGAAGGGGCAAGCTTAGTAAAGCCCTCGCTAGATTTTAATGCGGATGTTGCGATTACTTCGCCAACTATTGCGATAACAAGAAAAAGCCAGCCTTTCATGATATATCTCCCAATTTGTGTAGGGCTTATTATGCACGCTTAAAAATAATAAAAGCAGACTTGACCTGATAGTTTGGCTGTGAGCAATTATGTGCTTAGTGCATCTAACACCTGAATTAAGCCGCGCCGCGAAGCGGCGTCGGCTTGAATGAATTGTTAGATGCCAGCCCGATCAATGTGCGCTGACCTTGGATAGCAGATTTAGAACGGCGACGCCACTAACGATAAGTCCCATGCCAACGAACGCCCACAAGTCTAGTTTCTGGCCATGGAAGATCCAAGCGATAGCTGCCACAAGTACGATGCCGAGGCCAGCCCAAACAGCATAAGCAATGCCGACCGGGATGGACTTGATTGCGAGAGAGAGGAAATAGAACGCAAGCCCGTAGCCAGCCACAACTACAACAGAAGGAACTAACTTGGTGAATCCATGGCTGGACTTCAGTGCGGAAGTTGCGACGACCTCACCAAATATTGCAATAGCCAGAAAGAGCCAGTTCTTCACGTGCAATCTCCTCTACGGTATGAAGGATAAATAGTGGTGGCTATGAGTTGCCAAAAACAGTCTTGCGGCTGTCGATTTTCTGTGAGCATACGCAACGCCAAATCTGGCATCTAACACCTGAGTTAAGCCGCGCCGCGAAGCGGCGTCGGCTTGGACGAATTGTTAGGCCGCATATCGCGACCTGAAAGCGGCACGCAAGACCTCAACCTTTTCCGCCCCGAGTGAGGTGCATGCGAGCCTGTAGGACTCTATGTGCTTTGTAGGCCAGTCCACTGGTGGTACTTCATCGGCATAGTAAAAGTAATCCCAGATGATCGCCTCCCAGCTGTTACAACGGACTGGCCGCCCGGCGATGACGCCCTCAGCCGCCTCTGGGCACGAGCCCTGCGGAGCCTCCGCGATTTCATACGCTTCGTCTGCCCACCAAGCAGGTTCGCAGTCAAGTAACTCATCCCCGATCTCCGCTAAGAATCCATAGTCCAACTCCTCCATGACGCGCCCGCCGAGCATTTCAACTATTGCCTCGAGCTCGCCGCGCCTCTCGCCGGGAAACGTCAGATCAATATCATCGTGCTTGCGTGTTACACGCCCTAGCCGTGCATCGATCGCCCAGCCCCCACCGATCCAGAGCGGCAGATTTCGCTCATCTGCCGCAGCTAGAATTTTGTGTATCAATGTGACCTGCGTTGTGTCCATGCGGCCTAACACCTGAGTTAAGCCGCGCCGCGAAGCGGCGTCGGCTTGGACGAATTGTTAGGCCGCATATCGCGACCTGAAAGCGGCACGCAAGACCTCAACCTTTTCCGCCCCGAGTGAGGTGCATGCGAGCCTGTAGGACTCTATGTGCTTTGTAGGCCAGTCCACTGGTGGTACTTCATCGGCATAGTAAAAGTAATCCCAGATGATCGCCTCCCAGCTGTTACAACGGACTGGCCGCCCGGCGATGACGCCCTCAGCCGCCTCTGGGCACGAGCCCTGCGGAGCCTCCGCGATTTCATACGCTTCGTCTGCCCACCAAGCAGGTTCGCAGTCAAGTAACTCATCCCCGATCTCCGCTAAGAATCCATAGTCCAACTCCTCCATGACGCGCCCGCCGAGCATTTCAACTATTGCCTCGAGCTCGCCGCGCCTCTCGCCGGGAAACGTCAGATCAATATCATCGTGCTTGCGTGTTACACGCCCTAGCCGTGCATCGATCGCCCAGCCCCCACCGATCCAGAGCGGCAGATTTCGCTCATCTGCCGCAGCTAGAATTTTGTGTATCAATGTGACCTGCGTTGTGTCCATGCGGCCTAACACCTGAGTTAAGCCGCGCCGCGAAGCGGCGTCGGCTTGGACGAATTGTTAGGCCGCATATCGCGACCTGAAAGCGGCACGCAAGTCCTCAACCTTTTCCGCCCCGAGTGAGGTGCATGCGAGCCTGTAGGACTCTATGTGCTTTGTAGGCCAGTCCACTGGTGGTACTTCATCGGCATAGTAAAAGTAATCCCAGATGATCGCCTCCCAGCTGTTACAACGGACTGGCCGCCCGGCGATGACGCCCTCAGCCGCCTCTGGGCACGAGCCCTGCGGAGCCTCCGCGATTTCATACGCTTCGTCTGCCCACCAAGCAGGTTCGCAGTCAAGTAACTCATCCCCGATCTCCGCTAAGAATCCATAGTCCAACTCCTCCATGACGCGCCCGCCGAGCATTTCAACTATTGCCTCGAGCTCGCCGCGCCTCTCGCCGGGAAACGTCAGATCAATATCATCGTGCTTGCGTGTTACACGCCCTAGCCGTGCATCGATCGCCCAGCCCCCACCGATCCAGAGCGGCAGATTTCGCTCATCTGCCGCAGCTAGAATTTTGTGTATCAATGTGACCTGCGTTGTGTCCATGCGGCCTAACACCTGAGTTAAGCCGCGCCGCGAAGCGGCGTCGGCTTGGACGAATTGTTAGGCCGCATATCGCGACCTGAAAGCGGCACGCAAGTCCTCAACCTTTTCCGCCCCGAGTGAGGTGCATGCGAGCCTGTAGGACTCTATGTGCTTTGTAGGCCAGTCCACTGGTGGTACTTCATCGGCATAGTAAAAGTAATCCCAGATGATCGCCTCCCAGCTGTTACAACGGACTGGCCGCCCGGCGATGACGCCCTCAGCCGCCTCTGGGCACGAGCCCTGCGGAGCCTCCGCGATTTCATACGCTTCGTCTGCCCACCAAGCAGGTTCGCAGTCAAGTAACTCATCCCCGATCTCCGCTAAGAATCCATAGTCCAACTCCTCCATGACGCGCCCGCCGAGCATTTCAACTATTGCCTCGAGCTCGCCGCGCCTCTCGCCGGGAAACGTCAGATCAATATCATCGTGCTTGCGTGTTACACGCCCTAGCCGTGCATCGATCGCCCAGCCCCCACCGATCCAGAGCGGCAGATTTCGCTCATCTGCCGCAGCTAGAATTTTGTGTATCAATGTGACCTGCGTTGTGTCCATGCGGCCTAACACCTGAATTAAGCCGCGCCGCGAAGCGGCGTCGGCTTGAATGAATTGTTAGATGCCAGCCCGATCAATGTGCGCTGACCTTGGATAGCAGATTTAGAACGGCGACGCCACTAACGATAAGTCCCATGCCAACGAACGCCCACAAGTCTAGTTTCTGGCCATGGAAGATCCAAGCGATAGCTGCCACAAGTACGATGCCGAGGCCAGCCCAAACAGCATAAGCAATGCCGACCGGGATGGACTTGATTGCGAGAGAGAGGAAATAGAACGCAAGCCCGTAGCCAGCCACAACTACAACAGAAGGAACTAACTTGGTGAATCCATGGCTGGACTTCAGTGCGGAAGTTGCGACGACCTCACCAAATATTGCAATAGCCAGAAAGAGCCAGTTCTTCACGTGCAATCTCCTCTACGGTATGAAGGATAAATAGTGGTGGCTATGAGTTGCCAAAAACAGTCTTGCGGCTGTCGATTTTCTGTGAGCATACGCAACGCCAAATCTGGCATCTAACTTTGTTTTAGGGCGACTGCCCTGCTGCGTAACATCGTTGCTGCTCCATAACATCAAACATCGACCCACGGCGTAACGCGCTTGCTGCTTGGATGCCCGAGGCATAGACTGTACAAAAAAACAGTCATAACAAGCCATGAAAACCGCCACTGCGCCGTTACCACCGCTGCGTTCGGTCAAGGTTCTGGACCAGTTGCGTGAGCGCATACGCTACTTGCATTACAGCTTACCAACCGAACAGGCTTATGTCCACTGGGTTCGTGCCTTCATCCGTTTCCACGGTGTGCGTCACCCGGCAACCTTGGGCAGCAGCGAAGTCGAGGCATTTCTGTCCTGGCTGGCGAACGAGCGCAAGGTTTCGGTCTCCACGCATCGTCAGGCATTGGCGGCCTTGCTGTTCTTCTACGGCAAGGTGCTGTGCACGGATCTGCCCTGGCTTCAGGAGATCGGAAGACCTCGGCCGTCGCGGCGCTTGCCGGTGGTGCTGACCCCGGATGAAGTGGTTCGCATCCTCGGTTTTCTGGAAGGCGAGCATCGTTTGTTCGCCCAGCTTCTGTATGGAACGGGCATGCGGATCAGTGAGGGTTTGCAACTGCGGGTCAAGGATCTGGATTTCGATCACGGCACGATCATCGTGCGGGAGGGCAAGGGCTCCAAGGATCGGGCCTTGATGTTACCCGAGAGCTTGGCACCCAGCCTGCGCGAGCAGCTGTCGCGTGCACGGGCATGGTGGCTGAAGGACCAGGCCGAGGGCCGCAGCGGCGTTGCGCTTCCCGACGCCCTTGAGCGGAAGTATCCGCGCGCCGGGCATTCCTGGCCGTGGTTCTGGGTTTTTGCGCAGCACACGCATTCGACCGATCCACGGAGCGGTGTCGTGCGTCGCCATCACATGTATGACCAGACCTTTCAGCGCGCCTTCAAACGTGCCGTAGAACAAGCAGGCATCACGAAGCCCGCCACACCGCACACCCTCCGCCACTCGTTCGCGACGGCCTTGCTCCGCAGCGGTTACGACATTCGAACCGTGCAGGATCTGCTCGGCCATTCCGACGTCTCTACGACGATGATTTACACGCATGTGCTGAAAGTTGGCGGTGCCGGAGTGCGCTCACCGCTTGATGCGCTGCCGCCCCTCACTAGTGAGAGGTAGGGCAGCGCAAGTCAATCCTGGCGGATTCACTACCCCTGCGCGAAGGCCATCGGTGCCGCATCGAACGGCCGGTTGCGGAAAGTCCTCCCTGCGTCCGCTGATGGCCGGCAGCAGCCCGTCGTTGCCTGATGGATCCAACCCCTCCGCTGCTATAGTGCAGTCGGCTTCTGACGTTCAGTGCAGCCGTCTTCTGAAAACGACAAACGATGTCAGCCAATAAGTTGTTGTAATAATCGACAAGTGTTTGTTGCAACTCGCCGTCCTGTAAGACTGCATTATCAGTCTGATTCAGGGCGGCTATGGTGTCATTTATACACCATAAACCGATGACGGCTGCACGTAAATCTGTGGATGCTCTTGATGGCGATTCAACGTTTGCTGTCCCACGCATGGCGACAGCATTGTTTAGCCCAGCAATAATCCCATTATAAGTTGGGGGGAGGGGCTCCGACAACTGCAAAGCTATCTTTTCTGTATTGTTTTGGATGTCGTCCGCAAGAATGGTATTCTCGATCAGTTCTCGAGCCAATAATGATGTTTCGAAGCAGACGGCCAACACCGTCTGCTTCGTTTCTGGTTCTTGTTCTTCCACTGCCAGCGCGTTACTGATTGTTACGCACGTAAGTAGCAAAGTGAATGCGCTCTTGAGTCTCATCAACGGTTGCCTCCACAGTCTCGCTGGCACTGGAATCAATGTGAAAATTGTTCTGGATCGGATCAACAGGAATAAATCGATCACAGTCGAACTCTCTTGGAATTATGGTCATGTGCAGTTTCGTTGCTGATGAAAGAGCTTGAATGTACAACTTCTCCCCACCAATGACAGCAATGCGTTGATCGGTATTCTCATACAGGTTGATCACAGCACGAAGATCAGGAACGACAGTAGCGCCTATGACATCTTCTTGTTTTAACGTCGAGGAGATCACGAACGATTCGCGTTCGGGGAGAATTCCTTTCTCCTTGATTCGCTCCTCGGCGCCATCCTTTTCTAACTGCATGTCACGCATGTCAGTATACGTGTGTTTCCCCATAACGCACACGCGGATCTCTTTAGAAATCCGCGTAAATCGCGCCATGTCTTCTTTGCATTTCCATGGAATCTTGCCGCCTTTCCCGAATCCCAACTTAGAATCCACAGCGACTATTAGCTCAAGTTGTGGGTGACTCATTAAAACTCCAAACCAGTCGATGCTGGTTGTTCCAGATATTGCTTACGGAAGGTGGCCAGATCAATCAGTTTGATATTTGCCTTTCCGCTGTTGTTGAGATCGTGCACTTTCTTCAATTTGCCGGAAGATCCGGAAGTGGATGCCGCGATCACCATGGTGGTCTTCGACGAGACTGATGATTGCACTTCACCACCCTCAGCTTCAATCAGCTTCTCCAAGGCCGCGTCACGAAAACCGGTGATCACGATCTTCTCACCGGTAAAACGATCCCCCGAAGTGACCTGCTGTTTGAACCCGATGATTGATTGAATCTTGTTGAATAGCTCGGCATGTTCAGCCATACCTGCAAGCACTTTTGCGGCAGTTTTGTAGCTGAATTTGTCGACGCTAACGATCTGCTCTTCGGTGATGGCATTGAAATCATCCAAGGTCTTAATATCCAAGCCTTCACACAGAGCTTTCATCTTGCGGCGCCCAACGCCGCGCCCAAAGTGGGGCATCGACCCCAACCAAACCGACAGGGGAACACTACTGGGTATAGGAAGTATAAACCACCTTTTTGCTCCTCATCCGAAGTATCTTACCTGAAATTCCCTCACTCGTTTACCGCTCAAGCCCCAATTTTAACTGCCGGTCCAGCCTAAACCGCTCTAATAAGGTTCGATTTGGCGGTAAAATCTCTAGCCTGATAGCTCGAGAGATACAAACTGCCCCACCGCCCCGTTTAAAAGTTGGCAGTGTTGAGCAGTGTTGGATTTGGGGTCGTCAGTCAAAGAGACGACTCTGTGATGGATCGAACAGGCTGGGAGTCAGTGGCGGCGCTCGTTCTGGTGGCAGCTCACGCTGCTTGGCGGCATTCGCCTTGGCTGTTTTCTGTTTCAGATGCTTGAGAATCTGCTCAATGACCTTCGGATCTTCGATGCTGGCAATCACTTTGACGTGACCGCCGCAGTGTTCGCAGACTTCAATATCAATATTGAAGACTCGCTTGAGGCGTTGCATCCAGGTCATGGCGCGGTGGCGCTCTGCAGGACTCTTGTCACGCCAGTTAGTATCGAGACCTTCCGATTTGTCGGGCTTCTTGCCCCGCTTGGCGGGTGTTACTTGAACTCGGTGTTTGCTGTTCGGTGCAAAGACGCCGTGGAAGCGTGTGAGGTTGACTCGCGGCTTAGGTACCAACGCAGCGAGTTTGGCGATGAAGTCCAGCGGCTCGAAGATCACATGGGTGGTGCCATTGCGGTACGGAGTTTTGAGCTCGTAACGCACCTGCCCATTGGCGGTTAATGCCAGACGTTTTTCTGAAACCGCTGGCCGACTAATGTAGCGACACAAGCGCTCAAGCTTATCCCGCTGATGCGCTTCGGCCATCACACCGGCGTGTAGCGAGAAACCAGCATGGTTGGCTACTCGACTGCTTGAGTCGGCTTTATCCTCACGCCCTGGCAAGGTTTGCAGGGTGAAGACTTTGCGCCCTTGCTGGGGGCCGACGGCAATGCGATACGTAACCGAAGCACCATGTAATTGAGTCAGCGTATCGTCTTCGCCCTCTTCCAGTGTCAACCACGTATTCTCGGCATCACGCTCCAAAATCCCACGCTTTTCCATGCAGCGAGCGATGCGATGGCTGAGGGTGTGAGCGAGCGTATTCAGCTCATCGTAAGTGGGTGCCTTGACACGATGGAAGCGTTGCTTGCCATAGTCATCTTCGGCATAGACACCATCGAGAAACAGCATGTGGTAGTGGACATTGAGATTTAGCGCGGAGCCAAAGCGTTGGATAAGAGTCACTGAGCCAGTTTGTGCAGAGGCTTTGGTGTAACCGGCTTTTTTGATCAGATGAGTTGAGAGTGTACGATAGACGATACTCAAGACCTGGCCCATCAGCTGGGGATGGCGAGCCAGCAAAAAGCGTAGCTGGAAAGGAAAGCTGAGCACCCACTGGCGAATGGGCTCCTTGGGGAAGACTTCGTCTATCAGCAGCGCCGCACTCTCGGCCATCCGGCGGGCACCGCAGCTAGGGCAAAAGCCGCGTCGTTTACAGCTGAAGGCGACCAGACGCTCGTGATGACAATCCTCGCAGCGAACCCGCATGAAACCATACTCCAGACGGCCACATTGGAGGAGGTCGTTGAATTCTTGTTGGATGTAGCGAGGCAGGTGTTGACCTTGGGCTTCGAGTGAGGCTTTGAAGGCTGGGTAGTGCTGCTCAACCAGCTGGTAGAGCAGCGTCTGGTCGGGTTGGTGGCGTTCGTAACCGTTTGTTTGAGTGGGCGATTGACTCGCCGTGGCGTTCCTTGCCAGCGACATGGGTATCCTCCGCTGATACTGTGGTTATGTACAGTATCAGCGGCTTGCGTTCAGACGTCCAGTCTGGCCCTAGACATCGCTAAATGCTTAACCCGCAATAGCCCTCACGAGTTGTTATCAGCCACTACCGGTTGAGCGAGAAGGTTTTGGGTTCAGGGTGCTATTGCTCCACCAATCACAATACTGAAGCCCCAACTGTTATCAGTTGGGGCTTTTTCTTGTCTGTTTGCGGCGGTTGCGTTTTATCGGTAGTCGTCGAGCTCTGCACCATCCCACATAAGAGCTTAACGGTGCGATCTTCAACGCCATCACACAAAACTTTCTTTTTCACGCACAGTCAACTTATTGGATGTTTTATTAACAACCCAAAAGGAGATATTTAGCGGGCGGCCGGAAGGTGAATGCTAGGCATGATCTAACCCTCGGTCTCTGGCGTCGCGACTGCGAAATTTCGCGAGGGTTTCCGAGAAGGTGATTGCGCTTCGCAGATCTCCAGGCGCGTGGGTGCGGACGTAGTCAGCGCCATTGCCGATCGCGTGAAGTTCCGCCGCAAGGCTCGCTGGACCCAGATCCTTTACAGGAAGGCCAACGGTGGCGCCCAAGAAGGATTTCCGCGACACCGAGACCAATAGCGGAAGCCCCAACGCCGACTTCAGCTTTTGAAGGTTCGACAGCACGTGCAGCGATGTTTCCGGTGCGGGGCTCAAGAAAAATCCCATCCCCGGATCGAGGATGAGCCGGTCGGCAGCGACCCCGCTCCGTCGCAAGGCGGAAACCCGCGCCTCGAAGAACCGCACAATCTCGTCGAGCGCGTCTTCGGGTCGAAGGTGACCGGTGCGGGTGGCGATGCCATCCCGCTGCGCTGAGTGCATAACCACCAGCCTGCAGTCCGCCTCAGCAATATCGGGATAGAGCGCAGGGTCAGGAAATCCTTGGATATCGTTCAGGTAGCCCACGCCGCGCTTGAGCGCATAGCGCTGGGTTTCCGGTTGGAAGCTGTCGATTGAAACACGGTGCATCTGATCGGACAGGGCGTCTAAGAGCGGCGCAATACGTCTGATCTCATCGGCCGGCGATACAGGCCTCGCGTCCGGATGGCTGGCGGCCGGTCCGACATCCACGACGTCTGATCCGACTCGCAGCATTTCGATCGCCGCGGTGACAGCGCCGGCGGGGTCTAGCCGCCGGCTCTCATCGAAGAAGGAGTCCTCGGTGAGATTCAGAATGCCGAACACCGTCACCATGGCGTCGGCCTCCGCAGCGACTTCCACGATGGGGATCGGGCGAGCAAAAAGGCAGCAATTATGAGCCCCATACCTACAAAGCCCCACGCATCAAGCTTTTGCCCATGAAGCAACCAGGCAATGGCTGTAATTATGACGACGCCGAGTCCCGACCAGACTGCATAAGCAACACCGACAGGGATGGATTTCAGAACCAGAGAAAGAAAATAAAATGCGATGCCATAACCGATTATGACAACGGCGGAAGGGGCAAGCTTAGTAAAGCCCTCGGTGCGGCGGACATTATCCGCGAACAGGCTGAACAGCACGGCATTGCGCGGGTAACGGATGTCTGGCTGGAAGTCGGCGCACTGGCGGATGTTGAGGAGAGTGCACTGCATTTCTGTTTTGATATCGCCTGCCGTGATACCGTGGCGCAGGGCTGCACACTGCATATTGATGTTATCCCGGCACAGGCATGGTGCTGGGATTGCAGCCGTGAGGCCGAAATCATGCAGCACGCCGGATGCTGTCCGCACTGCGGCAGTGAACGGCTGCGCATCAGTGAAGGTGATGATTTGCGGGTAAAAAGCCTGGAAGGTGAGTGAGTTTTACGCCGCCGCCGTATTCAGCAGCCAGCGGGCGAATTGCTGCATGGCCGGGGTTTCCGTACGGGACTGTAACCGCGTCAGCCAGTAGCCGCCGAGGGTGATTTCTGCGGCAAACGGCTGTACCAGTGCGCCTGACTGTAACAGGCGGCTGAACATACATACCGGTGCGATCGCTACCCCGGCACCCAGTTGTGCCGCCTCGGCCATGGCCAGTGAGGTATCGAACACCATTACCGGCTGTGACGGGGAAGGCGGTGTGCCGCCCGCACAATCCAGCCAGCGGCTCCATTCATCCCGGCGGAATGAGCGCAGCAGGGTAAAGCGGTGAACATCATCCGGCTGCTGTAACTGTTCTGCAATGGCCGGTGAGCACAGCGGAGCGTGTGGTGCACTGAAAATCAGTTCCGCATCTGACTCATGCCACGCGCCGTTACCGAAACGGATCGTATAATCATGCCCTTCCGCCGCCGGGTCCACATGATTGTTATGGGTGGAGATATGCAGATCAATATGCGGATGGCTGTCATAGAATCCGGCCAGACGCGGCAGCAGCCAGCCTGCGGCAAATGTTCCCACCGCACCGACTTTCACCCGCTCACGGAACTGCCCGTGAGAAAAACACTCCAGAGTATCCGCAATCCGGTCAAACGCCTCATTGAGCACCGGCAGTAATCCCTCACCTTCATGGGTCAGCACCAGCCCGCGCGAGACGCGGGTAAACAGCACACAGCCGAGTTGTTCTTCCAGCGCCCTGACCTGCTGGCTGACGGCGGCATGGGTGACATTCAGCTCAATCGCCGCGCGGGTAAAACTGAGATGACGGGCGGCGGCCTCAAAGGCGCGCAGCGGGTTAAGGGGGAGATAACGTCTGACCATAATCCACCTGTAAGTTTTTCTTTAGGCTCTTGTTATAAATAACCGTTTGTTCTGTCCGGTGAATCTGACGATACTTGCCGCCGTTACTCACACACGGAAGGTTAATTCTGATGAAAAAATCGTTATCTGCAACACTGATTTCCGCTCTGCTGGCGTTTTCCGCCCCGGGGTTTTCTGCCGCTGATAATGTCGCGGCGGTGGTGGACAGCACCATTAAACCGCTGATGGCACAGCAGGATATTCCCGGGATGGCGGTTGCCGTCTCCGTAAAGGGTAAGCCCTATTATTTCAATTATGGTTTTGCCGATATTCAGGCAAAACAGCCGGTCACTGAAAATACACTATTTGAGCTCGGATCTGTAAGTAAAACTTTCACAGGTGTGCTGGGTGCGGTTTCTGTGGCGAAAAAAGAGATGGCGCTGAATGATCCGGCGGCAAAATACCAGCCGGAGCTGGCTCTGCCGCAGTGGAAGGGGATCACATTGCTGGATCTGGCTACCTATACCGCAGGCGGACTGCCGTTACAGGTGCCGGATGCGGTAAAAAGCCGTGCGGATCTGCTGAATTTCTATCAGCAGTGGCAGCCGTCCCGGAAACCGGGCGATATGCGTCTGTATGCAAACAGCAGTATCGGCCTGTTTGGTGCTCTGACCGCAAACGCGGCGGGGATGCCGTATGAGCAGTTGCTGACTGCACGGATCCTGGCACCGCTGGGGTTATCTCACACCTTTATTACTGTGCCGGAAAGTGCGCAAAGCCAGTATGCGTACGGTTATAAAAACAAAAAACCGGTCCGCGTGTCGCCGGGACAGCTTGATGCGGAATCTTACGGCGTGAAATCCGCCTCAAAAGATATGCTGCGCTGGGCGGAAATGAATATGGAGCCGTCACGGGCCGGTAATGCGGGCGCGCTTTCGACGCCGCTGGAGGTATCGACCAGCGGCGCTCCGGTGCGCGCAATCGCCTCGGCAACATTCGTCGGATTTAGCCCGCCTGCCAGCCCCCACGGCAAGGCACCGCGATATCCGGCCAGCAGCGACCAGTCGAACGCCAACCCCATGCCGCCGGGCAGCGCGCCTTTGGGGGTCTTGGCGTCGAACAAGATCAAGTCCGCCGCCCCGGCATAGGCTGCGGCGCGTGCGACATCGCTGGCGCTGGCGACGGGCAGCGCCTTCCACACCGGCTTGCCAAACCGCGCGCGCAACTGGGCCACGCGTTCGGGCGATTCCGAACCGTGCAGCTGCAGCGCGTTCAGCTTGGCTGCCACCAGTGCGTCGGCGATGACAGCATCATCCGCATCGACGAACAAACCGACCATGGCGATCTGGCCAGCTGCGCGCGATGTCAAAGCGCCCGCGACATTCGACGTAACCGCACGGGGCGACGCTGGATAGAACACCAACCCGGCATAGTCCGCCCGCGCCGCGATGGTCGCATCGAGCGCCTCGGGTGTGCTGATCCCGCAAATCTTGATTTTCGCGGGCATGCGGTCAGTCGGGGTTCTGGATCAGCCGCACCAGCGTGCAGTCGGGATCGATCAGGTAGCCGATCCTCAGGCCGCTCGCCTCCAGTTGCGGAGCTTTGAAGCGCGGCCAGCCGGTGCTTTTT
This sequence comes from Enterobacter sp. 6722112, assembly GCF_058661685.1. NCBI lineage: Bacteria > Pseudomonadati > Pseudomonadota > Gammaproteobacteria > Enterobacterales > Enterobacteriaceae > Enterobacter > Enterobacter sp. 6722112. Next base: position 76,995 of record NZ_JBZWGR010000008.1, read on the forward strand.
TCCTCGGCTCCCGCCGCGTTCACCAATGCCACCATGGCATCGAGATCATCCAACCGCAGGCAACAGCCGAACGAGCTCGTAGCTGGGTCGAGGTCAGGATAGGGGAAGAATTCGAGCTGCAAACCGCCGCGCTGCAGGATCATCCAGCCGCGATCCTTCCAACTCGTCGCAAAGCCCAGCTTCGCATAAAACGCCTCTGTCACATCGAAATCGCGCGATGGCAGATTGGGGGTGACGTGGTCAGCCATGGCTCAGCGCAGCTTGTCGGCCATGCGGGCCGTATGAGTGATTGCGGCGCGGCTATCGGGGGCGGAATGGCTCATCACGATCATGCTGGCCTTGGGGAACGCCGCACCAAACGCGCGCGCTGACGCGGCGTAGTGCTCAGTGTCGGCATCACCGAGATTGCCGAGCGACTTGGCCTTGCTGTCCTTGATCAGGCAGCCACCAAAAGCGATGTCGGTGCCGTCGATCCCAACGGTGATATTGTCACTGGTGTGGCCGGGGCCGGGGTAAAATACCTTGAGCGGGCCAAAGTTGGGCGCGGTTGCTGGTTCGACCCAGCCATTGGCGGCGAAAGTCAGGCTGTGTTGCGCCGCAACCATCCCCTCTTGCGGGGCAAGCTGGTTCGACAACGCATTGGCATAAGTCGCAATCCCCGCCGCATGCAGCGCGTCCATACCGCCCATCTTGTCCTGATGCGCGTGAGTCACCACCGCCAGCGCGACCGGCAGGTTGATCTCCTGCTTGATCCAGTTGAGGATCTGGGCGGTCTGGTCATCGGTCCAGGCGGTATCGACCACCAGCACGCGGCCGCCATCCCTGACGATCAAACCGTTGGAAGCGACTGCCCCGAAACCCGGCATGTCGAGATAGGAAGTGTGCTGCCAGACATTCGGTGCGAGCTGGCGGAAAACCAGATCGCCAAACCGTTGGTCGCCAGTTTCCATTTGCTGGCCAATCGTCGGGCGGATTTCACCGGGCATGCACCCGCTCAGCATCAATGCAGCGGCTAATGCGGTGCTCAGCTTCGCGACCGGGTGCATAATATTGGGCAATTCCATCAAGTTTTCCTTTTATTCAGCATTAAAAACCCCGCAAATGCGAGGCCTAGTAAATAGATGATCTTAATTTGGTTCACTGTAGCAAAAATATGGGGCGAATTCAAACATGAGGTGCGACAGTTTCAAAAGCCATATGATAATCAACAAGCTGAGCAAATTTCTCTAATGGTGTAAGCCAATCTAACGCCTTTCTAGGACGAGTATTCAGTGACATGGCAACTTGATTTAAATAATGCTGATCTGCCTGATTTAAATCGGCACTGTTGCAAAGTTAGCGATGAGGCAGCCTTTTGTCTTATTCAAAGGCCTTACATTTCAAAAACTCTGCTTACCAGGCGCATTTCGCCCAGGGGATCACCATAATAAAATGCTGAGGCCTGGCCTTTGCGTAGTGCACGCATCACCTCAATACCTTTGATGGTGGCGTAAGCCGTCTTCATGGATTTAAATCCCAGCGTGGCGCCGATTATCCGTTTCAGTTTGCCATGATCGCATTCAATCACGTTGTTCCGGTACTTAATCTGTCGGTGTTCAACGTCAGACGGGCACCGGCCTTCGCGTTTGAGCAGAGCAAGCGCGCGACCATAGGCGGGCGCTTTATCCGTGTTGATGAATCGCGGGATCTGCCACTTCTTCACGTTGTTGAGGATTTTACCCAGAAACCGGTATGCAGCTTTGCTGTTACGACGGGAGGAGAGATAAAAATCGACAGTGCGGCCCCGGCTGTCGACGGCCCGGTACAGATACGCCCAGCGGCCATTGACCTTCACGTAGGTTTCATCCATGTGCCACGGGCAAAGATCGGAAGGGTTACGCCAGTACCAGCGCAGCCGTTTTTCCATTTCAGGCGCATAACGCTGAACCCAGCGGTAAATCGTGGAGTGATCGACATTCACTCCGCGTTCAGCCAGCATCTCCTGCAGCTCACGGTAACTGATGCCGTATTTGCAGTACCAGCGTACGGCCCACAGAATGATGTCACGCTGAAAATGCCGGCCTTTGAATGGGTTCATGTGCAGCTCCATCAGCAAAAGGGGATGATAAGTTTATCACCACCGACTATTTGCAACAGTGCCCTTTTTCTTGTCTGTTTGCGGCGGTTGCGTTTTATCGGTAGTCGTCGAGCTCTGCACCATCCCACATAAGAGCTTAACGGTGCGATCTTCAACGCCATCACACAAAACTTTCTTTTTCACGCACAGTCAACTTATTGGATGTTTTATTAACAACCCAAAAGGAGATATTTAGCGGGCGGCCGGAAGGTGAATGCTAGGCATGATCTAACCCTCGGTCTCTGGCGTCGCGACTGCGAAATTTCGCGAGGGTTTCCGAGAAGGTGATTGCGCTTCGCAGATCTCCAGGCGCGTGGGTGCGGACGTAGTCAGCGCCATTGCCGATCGCGTGAAGTTCCGCCGCAAGGCTCGCTGGACCCAGATCCTTTACAGGAAGGCCAACGGTGGCGCCCAAGAAGGATTTCCGCGACACCGAGACCAATAGCGGAAGCCCCAACGCCGACTTCAGCTTTTGAAGGTTCGACAGCACGTGCAGCGATGTTTCCGGTGCGGGGCTCAAGAAAAATCCCATCCCCGGATCGAGGATGAGCCGGTCGGCAGCGACCCCGCTCCGTCGCAAGGCGGAAACCCGCGCCTCGAAGAACCGCACAATCTCGTCGAGCGCGTCTTCGGGTCGAAGGTGACCGGTGCGGGTGGCGATGCCATCCCGCTGCGCTGAGTGCATAACCACCAGCCTGCAGTCCGCCTCAGCAATATCGGGATAGAGCGCAGGGTCAGGAAATCCTTGGATATCGTTCAGGTAGCCCACGCCGCGCTTGAGCGCATAGCGCTGGGTTTCCGGTTGGAAGCTGTCGATTGAAACACGGTGCATCTGATCGGACAGGGCGTCTAAGAGCGGCGCAATACGTCTGATCTCATCGGCCGGCGATACAGGCCTCGCGTCCGGATGGCTGGCGGCCGGTCCGACATCCACGACGTCTGATCCGACTCGCAGCATTTCGATCGCCGCGGTGACAGCGCCGGCGGGGTCTAGCCGCCGGCTCTCATCGAAGAAGGAGTCCTCGGTGAGATTCAGAATGCCGAACACCGTCACCATGGCGTCGGCCTCCGCAGCGACTTCCACGATGGGGATCGGGCGAGCAAAAAGGCAGCAATTATGAGCCCCATACCTACAAAGCCCCACGCATCAAGCTTTTGCCCATGAAGCAACCAGGCAATGGCTGTAATTATGACGACGCCGAGTCCCGACCAGACTGCATAAGCAACACCGACAGGGATGGATTTCAGAACCAGACGCAGCCGCAGGCGCCGGAAACTAAACCGATGTCTGTAGGGTTACCGCTGGATCTGCGTGAATTCCAGCAGCAGCAAGAGAAAGACTTTCTACAAACCAGCTTACAGCAGGCAAAATTTAACCAGAAAAAAGCCGCTGAATTACTGGGTCTGACTTACCATCAGCTTCGCGCTTTGCTGAAAAAACACCAGATTTAACGCACATTTGCAGATGTTATATTGGCGGATTTGACGCATAACCTCATCAGGGTTTACCATGACGCCATTACTGTATAAAAAAACAGGCACAAAATATGGCTCTGGCACTCGTTGGCGAAAAAATTAACAGAAACCGCTTCACCGGTGAGAAAATTGAAAATAGTACATTTTTTAACTGTGATTTTTCAGGTGCCGACCTGAGCGGCACTGAATTTATCGGCTGTCAGTTCTATGATCGTGAAAGCCAGAAAGGGTGCAATTTTAGTCGTGCGATGCTGAAAGATGCCATTTTTAAAAGCTGTGATTTATCCATGGCGGATTTTCGCAATGCCAGTGCGCTTGGCATTGAAATTCGCCACTGTCGTGCGCAAGGCGCAGATTTTCGCGGCGCAAGTTTTATGAATATGATCACTACTCGCACCTGGTTTTGCAGTGCATATATCACTAACACAAATCTAAGCTACGCCAATTTTTCGAAAGTCGTGTTGGAAAAGTGTGAGCTGTGGGAAAACCGTTGGATGGGGGCCCAGGTACTGGGCGCGACGTTCAGTGGTTCAGATCTCTCCGGCGGCGAGTTTTCGACTTTCGACTGGCGAGCAGCAAACTTCACACATTGCGATCTGACCAATTCGGAGTTGGGTGACTTAGATATTCGGCGCGTTGATTTACAAGGCGTTAAGTTGGACAACTACCAGGCATCGTTGCTCATGGAACGTCTTGGCATCGCGATTATTGGCTAGTCTTCAGGGAGCGGTGAATATTCCGCCCCCTGCACAGCTTTTTACCCTTCAGGCATCGCTGAAGAGTGGTGTGTGGAAATTTTCCACTCTTTACCGTCCCATGCATAAGTGAATGTGTAGCGGGCTGAAACCGTTGATTTGTCCGCGAAGGTAAATGTGTAGGTACCGGTGTCTATCGCCTTATTACACCCCAGGCGAATGGTACGCATGTCAATTTTCCCGGTCGGCTTTTTCGCAAGAAAATGCTCGAAATAAGGCACTGTTGCAAATAGTCGGTGGTGATAAACTTATCATCCCCTTTTGCTGATGGAGCTGCACATGAACCCATTCAAAGGCCGGCATTTTCAGCGTGACATCATTCTGTGGGCCGTACGCTGGTACTGCAAATACGGCATCAGTTACCGTGAGCTGCAGGAGATGCTGGCTGAACGCGGAGTGAATGTCGATCACTCCACGATTTACCGCTGGGTTCAGCGTTATGCGCCTGAAATGGAAAAACGGCTGCGCTGGTACTGGCGTAACCCTTCCGATCTTTGCCCGTGGCACATGGATGAAACCTACGTGAAGGTCAATGGCCGCTGGGCGTATCTGTACCGGGCCGTCGACAGCCGGGGCCGCACTGTCGATTTTTATCTCTCCTCCCGTCGTAACAGCAAAGCTGCATACCGGTTTCTGGGTAAAATCCTCAACAACGTGAAGAAGTGGCAGATCCCGCGATTCATCAACACGGATAAAGCGCCCGCCTATGGTCGCGCGCTTGCTCTGCTCAAACGCGAAGGCCGGTGCCCGTCTGACGTTGAACACCGACAGATTAAGTACCGGAACAACGTGATTGAATGCGATCATGGCAAACTGAAACGGATAATCGGCGCCACGCTGGGATTTAAATCCATGAAGACGGCTTACGCCACCATCAAAGGTATTGAGGTGATGCGTGCACTACGCAAAGGCCAGGCCTCAGCATTTTATTATGGTGATCCCCTGGGCGAAATGCGCCTGGTAAGCAGAGTTTTTGAAATGTAAGGCCTTTGAATAAGACAAAAGGCTGCCTCATCGCTAACTTTGCAACAGTGCCCCATCTACAACCGCACGCCGCCAGAACTTCTCGGCCGGGTACTCGGCACGGTCTCGGCGGTGATGCTGTCAGCCTCGCCCATGGTTATGCTTGCGGCCGGCGCGTTTGTCGACCTTGCTGGTCCGCTCCCTGGCCTCGTTGTATCGGCCGTGTTTGCGGGGCTCGTGGCTCTACTCTCGCTCCGTCTTCAATTTGCTACAATGGCGGCGGCAGCCACAGCCTCCGCCCCAACCCATACAGAAGGTGAACACTGATGCCCCGCCCCAAGCTCAAGTCCGATGACGAGGTACTCGAGGCCGCCACCGTAGTGCTGAAGCGTTGCGGTCCCATAGAGTTCACGCTCAGCGGAGTAGCAAAGGAGGTGGGGCTCTCCCGCGCAGCGTTAATCCAGCGCTTCACCAACCGCGATACGCTGCTGGTGAGGATGATGGAGCGCGGCGTCGAGCAGGTGCGGCATTACCTGAATGCGATACCGATAGGCGCAGGGCCGCAAGGGCTCTGGGAATTTTTGCAGGTGCTCGTTCGGAGCATGAACACTCGCAACGACTTCTCGGTGAACTATCTCATCTCCTGGTACGAGCTCCAGGTGCCGGAGCTACGCACGCTTGCGATCCAGCGGAACCGCGCGGTGGTGGAGGGGATCCGCAAGCGACTGCCCCCAGGTGCTCCTGCGGCAGCTGAGTTGCTCCTGCACTCGGTCATCGCTGGCGCGACGATGCAGTGGGCCGTCGATCCGGATGGTGAGCTAGCTGATCATGTGCTGGCTCAGATCGCTGCCATCCTGTGTTTAATGTTTCCCGAACACGACGATTTCCAACTCCTCCAGGCACATGCGTAAACGGAGGTGTGCAGAGTCCCTGCGGCAGGCGACGAACACGACCGTCGTCGATTAGTACCGGTACGGTCGGTGGTATCGAAGTCTTGATCACCACTCAGGTCTACGGCTTACAAATGGTGACCATCCCGATACTTGCGTCAGAGCACCGGGCCGATTCTTTGACAGTGAATCACTCCCGTAAGGTTGTGCCGGTGTGGGTGTCCCGGGTCGAGACGATACTCCGCCAATGCGCCCAGCAAACAACCTGGCCATCGCAGGTGGTGGGGAGCGGTGTGGCGGATGAGTTGGACAAGTTGGTGTAGCAGCACGAGCACGGCGAGATAACATCGCAGGAGTTCGACATGCTCAAGAGACAGCTGATTGCGAATCGCGATGCAGATTCATAACCCGATTGCGGGTTGGCTTCACTCCACCATCACCGAGCAGACTAGCACGGCGGGCTCTGTTGCAAAGATTGGCGGCAGTCAGAGGTAGGCTGTCGCTCTGCGCCGATCAGGCGGCTGCTGCGAAATGGTGGTTGAGCATGCCCATGGCCTCCGTCAGCGCCGAGGGCCCAATGCCAAAAGCTCTCTCCACAAGGCGCACCTCGCCCCTGATGCCGGGCTGCAGGCACCAGGGGCGAGCCTGTCCTTTGCGCAGGGCTCGCATGACTTCGAATCCCTTGATCGTGGCATAGGCCGTGGGGATCGATTTGAAACCGCGCACCGGCTTGATCAGTATCTTGAGCTTTCCGTGATCGGCCTCGATCACGTTATTGAGATACTTCACCTGCCGGTGGGCCGTCTCCCGGTCCAGCTTTCCTTCGCGCTTCAATTCGGTGATCGCTGCACCATAGCTCGGCGCTTTGTCGGTATTGAGCGTGGCAGGCTTTTCCCAGTGCTTCAGGCCTCGCAGGGCCTTGCCCAGGAACCGCTTCGCTGCCTTGGCGCTGCGGGTCGGCGACAGGTAGAAATCGATCGTGTCGCCCCGCTTGTCGACTGCCCGGTACAGGTAGGTCCACTTGCCCCGCACCTTGACGTAGGTTTCATCCAGGCGCCAGCTCGGATCAAAGCCACGCCGCCAGAACCAGCGCAGCCGCTTCTCCATCTCCGGGGCGTAGCACTGGACCCAGCGATAGATCGTCGTATGGTCGACCGAAATGCCGCGTTCCGCCAGCATTTCCTCAAGGTCGCGATAGCTGATCGGATAGCGACAATACCAGCGCACCGCCCACAGGATCACATCACCCTGGAAATGGCGCCACTTGAAATCCGTCATCGTTCCGTCCGTCCAATCTCCGCCAAGCATGCTCAAGCTTCACGATTTTTGCAACAGAGCCCACACGAGTATTGAGCATAGTCGAGATTGGTGCAGATCACTTCTGATATTGAACTGTCAGGAGCTGGCTGCACAACAGCCATTACGCCCAATCAACTGGTGCAGTCGTCTTCTGAAAATGACAATCCAGTTAGGGTATAGCTCAACCTGACATAGAAGCAAAAACTCAACCACCTTCTACCAACTCTCCGAACAGCTCCTTGACCTTTGTTTTCGCATCAGCAAGTGCAGTTCTGCCTTGTTCAGTGATGTCATAAACACGCCGTTCACGTCGCCCGGTGCGTTCGTGGCGTGAGGTCAGATAGCCTTTTTTTTCCAGGCCGTGCAGCATCGGGTACACGGTGCCAGCGCTCATCTCGTAGCCGTGTCGGCGTAGCTCTTCGATGATCCCCAGCCCAAAGACAGGTTCCTCGGCTGCATGGTGAAGGATGTGCAGGCGGATCAAACCGCCGTAGAGGTCTTTGTCAGTCATTTTTTGTGCCTCACAGAGCGACGCTCAACAGCCACCCAGCTGCACCGCTACCGAGGACAACCAGCCACGGCGGGAGCTTCCAGAACATAAGTGCGACAAGGGCAACTAATGCCAAGCCGAAGTCTTGCGGCTGAAAGATGGCGCTAGTCCATACAGGCTGATACAGCGCGGCCAGCAGCAAGCCGACTACAGCGGCATTGATCCCGGCCAGCGCAGCTTGGATGCCTGTATTGCGGCGCAAACGCTCCCAAAATGGCATTGATCCGACGACCAGCAAGAACGAGGGCGCGAAGATAGCCAGCAGACACACAATGCCGCCGATCCAGCCCGACGGGGCGGTGTTCATCGAGGCACCAAGAAACGCGGCGAACGTGAACAAAGGGCCGGGCACCGCTTGAGCTGCCCCGTACCCCGCGAGAAAGGATTCATTGTTGACCCAGCCGGAGGGCACCACTTCGGCTTGCAGTAATGGCAGCACAACGTGACCACCGCCGAACACCAGTGATCCGACACGATAGAAGGAATCCACCATTGCCATGGTTTGACTTGGCATCAGTTCGGCCAACACCGGCAGGCCAATCAGCAAGACAAAGAACAGCGAGAGCCAAAGCACGCCGGCCCGGTGACTGACCGTGATAGGTAGGGGGTCATGCTCAACAACTTTCGCTGGCTTGAACAATAACCGGCCTGCGATGCCTGCGATAGCAATCACGCCAACCTGTCCCCACGCGGACGGCACAAGTAAAACGACGCAGGTAGCAATTGCCATGATGGTGACTCGCAGCCCATCCGTGCATAGGTTACGCGCCATGCCCCATACTGCTTGAGCGACCACGGCCACAGCCACCACTTTTAAGCCATGCAACGCGCCCTGCGAGACGTAATCGCCATAGCTGGAGATGCCGAGCGCAAAAAGGATCAAGGCTATGGCAGACGGCAGCGTGAAGCCAGCCCAAGCAGCCAGCGCCCCGCTGTATCCAGCCCGAGACAGTCCTACCGCTATGCCGACCTGGCTGCTTGCAGGCCCTGGCAAGAACTGACAAAGCGCGACCAAGTCAGCATAGCTCCGTTCGGAGAGCCAGCGCCGCCGTGTGACAAATTCGGCGCGGAAGTAGCCCAAGTGCGCAATGGGGCCGCCAAAAGATGTCAATCCAAGCCGCAGAAAAATAAGAAAGACCGACCATGGTCTGCTGTCATCGGTAGGGTTATTCGTCATACTTTCGCCTTCATGATCTGCAACGAGTTGATCAATAATAAGCGAAATTCGATAACGAAATTCGATATAAATCTAGAAAAAAATACCTCTATGTGTACTACGCAGTTTTAGCTGTGGCTTTCACAGGAGCACGCTTACTTACGGCTTAGCGTGCTTTATTTAATGAGATGGTCACTCCCTCCTTCCCGGTACTATGCTGAGGACAGGCTTTCATTCGGAGAACTATCATGGAAAACATTGCGCTCATTGGTATCGATCTGGGTAAAAACTCTTTCCATATTCATTGCCAGGATCGTCGCGGGAAGGCTGTTTACCGTAAAAAATTTACCCGGCCAAAGTTGATCGAATTTTTGGCGACATGCCCCGCTACAACCATCGCAATGGAAGCCTGTGGCGGTTCTCACTTTATGGCACGCAAGTTGGAAGAGTTGGGGCATTCCCCAAAGCTGATATCACCACAATTTGTCCGCCCGTTCGTTAAAAGCAATAAAAACGACTTTGTCGACGCCGAAGCTATTTGTGAAGCTGCATCGCGTCCGTCTATGCGTTTTGTGCAGCCCAGAACGGAATCTCAGCAGGCAATGCGGGCTCTGCATCGTGTCCGTGAATCCCTGGTTCAGGATAAGGTAAAAACAACCAATCAAATGCATGCTTTTCTGCTGGAATTTGGCATTAGCGTTCCCCGAGGAGCTGCCGTTATTAGCCGACTGAGTACCATTCTTGAGGATAATAGTTTGCCTCTTTACCTCAGCCAGTTATTGCTGAAATTACAACAGCATTATCACTATCTTGTTGAGCAGATTAAAGATTTGGAATCCCAGTTGAAACGAAAGTTGGACGAAGATGAGGTTGGACAGCGCTTGCTGAGCATTCCCTGCGTCGGAACACTGACAGCGAGTACTATTTCAACTGAGATTGGCGACGGGAAGCAGTACGCCAGCAGCCGTGACTTTGCGGCGGCAACAGGGCTTGTACCTCGGCAGTACAGCACGGGAGGTAGGACGACATTGCTGGGAATTAGTAAGCGAGGTAATAAAAAGATCCGAACTTTGTTGGTTCAATGTGCCAGGGTATTCATACAAAAACTGGAACACCAGTCTGGCAAATTGGCCGATTGGGTCAGGGATTTACTGTGCCGGAAAAGCAACTTTGTCGTCACTTGTGCTCTGGCAAACAAGCTGGCCAGAATAGCCTGGGCCCTAACGGCACGACAGCAAACTTATGTAGCATAACGGCAGAAATACACCGGTTTAAAGAATTACTGATCTGGTTTTGCGAATACTGATATTGATGATACTAACGGCCCACCGGCCTGTTGAGGAACCTGTAAAACGGAAAGGCTCATTGAAGCCGTATATTTTCTGGAGGTTCATCAGGCGCGGAACTCATCAAGGCGCGGGAATAAAATCCCATTCAGACGCCGGATAGATTCAAGCAAGCCAACTTGTCGTCAAAATCGGTGTTGCAAAAACGGGAGTGACCATAGATTCCGTTTTCTGAGGCGATCCCTAGGAGCTCGGATCTCAGGACGAAGGTCTCCGCGAATGTCCGGTCGATCCGCGCGACGTCCCAGGCGGGCGTTCCCTTGGCGGACATCCACGCCGCAGCGTCGTGCATCAGCCGCACAACCTCGTCGATATCACCCGAGCAGGCGACCCGAACGTTCGGAGGCTCCTCGCTGTCCATTCGCTCCCCTGGCGCGGTATGAACCGCCGCCTCATAGTGCAGTTTGATCCTGACGAGCCCAGCATGTCTGCGCCCACCTTCGCGGAACCTGACCAGGGTCCGCTAGCGGGCGGCCGGAAGGTGAATGCTAGGCATGATCTAACCCTCGGTCTCTGGCGTCGCGACTGCGAAATTTCGCGAGGGTTTCCGAGAAGGTGATTGCGCTTCGCAGATCTCCAGGCGCGTGGGTGCGGACGTAGTCAGCGCCATTGCCGATCGCGTGAAGTTCCGCCGCAAGGCTCGCTGGACCCAGATCCTTTACAGGAAGGCCAACGGTGGCGCCCAAGAAGGATTTCCGCGACACCGAGACCAATAGCGGAAGCCCCAACGCCGACTTCAGCTTTTGAAGGTTCGACAGCACGTGCAGCGATGTTTCCGGTGCGGGGCTCAAGAAAAATCCCATCCCCGGATCGAGGATGAGCCGGTCGGCAGCGACCCCGCTCCGTCGCAAGGCGGAAACCCGCGCCTCGAAGAACCGCACAATCTCGTCGAGCGCGTCTTCGGGTCGAAGGTGACCGGTGCGGGTGGCGATGCCATCCCGCTGCGCTGAGTGCATAACCACCAGCCTGCAGTCCGCCTCAGCAATATCGGGATAGAGCGCAGGGTCAGGAAATCCTTGGATATCGTTCAGGTAGCCCACGCCGCGCTTGAGCGCATAGCGCTGGGTTTCCGGTTGGAAGCTGTCGATTGAAACACGGTGCATCTGATCGGACAGGGCGTCTAAGAGCGGCGCAATACGTCTGATCTCATCGGCCGGCGATACAGGCCTCGCGTCCGGATGGCTGGCGGCCGGTCCGACATCCACGACGTCTGATCCGACTCGCAGCATTTCGATCGCCGCGGTGACAGCGCCGGCGGGGTCTAGCCGCCGGCTCTCATCGAAGAAGGAGTCCTCGGTGAGATTCAGAATGCCGAACACCGTCACCATGGCGTCGGCCTCCGCAGCGACTTCCACGATGGGGATCGGGCGAGCAAAAAGGCAGCAATTATGAGCCCCATACCTACAAAGCCCCACGCATCAAGCTTTTGCCCATGAAGCAACCAGGCAATGGCTGTAATTATGACGACGCCGAGTCCCGACCAGACTGCATAAGCAACACCGACAGGGATGGATTTCAGAACCAGAGAAAGAAAATAAAATGCGATGCCATAACCGATTATGACAACGGCGGAAGGGGCAAGCTTAGTAAAGCCCTCGCTAGATTTTAATGCGGATGTTGCGATTACTTCGCCAACTATTGCGATAACAAGAAAAAGCCAGCCTTTCATGATATATCTCCCAATTTGTGTAGGGCTTATTATGCACGCTTAAAAATAATAAAAGCAGACTTGACCTGATAGTTTGGCTGTGAGCAATTATGTGCTTAGTGCATCTAACGCCGCCATAAACGGCGACAGGGTGGCGCGCCTATTGCGCATAAAATGGCGAAGCCATGCGCAACAGGCGCGGAATCTCTGGCGTCCGGTTTGATGGCTTTGTTATGCAAAGGACTAGTCTTCAATGACGTGTAAACCACGGCGCTTTAAGTCCTCCAACGAATCCAACATTCCCCTTATTAATTCAACAGGATGCCCCTCCCAGTCTTCAACAACGCCAACAATTCTCAAGGGTTCGCAGGTTCTATAGGACTGTGTTGGATTACCGGGAAATCTTTTGTTCGTAAGATTCGGATCGTCTTCGAACGGTCCTGTTGGCTCAACTATGTATATGTAGCCGCGACCCTCGAGGCCAGACAGTGACATAGCAAGTTCAGCTCCCCAAACTGCTGGCTCCATCAAGGCTGAAAAGTAGATGTGCTTAAGAATACGACCGTCCTCGAAATGAGAGATGAACCCTGTGGTTAGCAAGTCACCAATCGCCAAATTGGCTTTGGTTCCATGATAGAACGGTCCTTGCACCTGCTTGTAATTATCATGAGAGATGGGAATCCAATCTTTTACCATTTTAAGACCCTTAATTGTTGGGATTTGGCTGCATAACGCCTGAAATAAGCCGTGCCGCGAAGCGGCATCGGCTTGATTGAATTGTTAGACGGCAAACTCGAGCCAATACTTGTGCAGGCCAACAATATTAGACGAGCACAGCATGGGCATTGCCGCTTTGATCTTCTCCAGTGACCAATTCCACCACTCCATCTCCAGAAGCAATGAAATTTCCTCATCGGTGAAGCGTTTCTTAATCTTCTTAGCGGGATTGCCGCCAACGATAGCGTAAGGCTCCACATCTTTTGTCACCAACGAGCGGCTGCCTATCACCGCACCGTGCCCGATCTTGATTCCGGGCATGACCATTGCCTCAGAGCCGATCCAAACGTCATTGCCAATGACAGTATTACCTGCTTTTTGGAAGGCATCGAGTGCGCTTGAGAATGCAGGTTCTTCCTGCATATAAAAGAACGGGAAAGATGATGCCCAGTCGTACCGATGCCCCTGATTGCCAGCCATGATAAAGGAAGCCCCACTCCCGATAGAGCAGAAACTACCGATGATCAACTTATCAACGTCATCACGGTCCGGAAACAGATACCGTGCGCAGTCATCGAATGAGTGCCCATGATAGTAGCCAGAGTAATAGCTGTACCGCCCAACTTTGATATTGGGGTTCTTCACTTGCTCAGAAAGCAGCTTGCCTTTGAAGGGGCTATCAAAGTAGTTGGTCATAAGAGATCCCGCGGTCTGTGACTTTGCCGTCTAACGTTTGAAATAAGGGGCGCCGAGCGCCAGCGAGGGGAGCCAAAAGCTTGCTTTTGGCCGTCCCGACTTGATTGAAGGGTTGGGCGATTTTGCCATTAGATTTTTTATAAATTTAGTGTGTTTAGAATGGTGATCGCATTTTTCTTGGCTTTTATGCTTGATGTTAAATTCGACCCCAAGTTTCCTGTAAGTGCGGACACAAAAACATATTTATGTCCTGATTTGCTTATAATAAACCCTTCAAACCATCCGTTTTGTAAGGTTCTATTTGCTGTGAATCCTGCACCAGTTTTCCCATACAGTTTTGTACTATTATCCAGATCTTGTAGATACATGTTCTCTATGGTGTTTTCTATGGCTGAGTTTTTAACTGGGAGATTGTGATTAATAATTTTACGCAGGAATTGAATTTGTTCTTCTGGTGAAATTTTTAAGCTACTTTCGAGCCATGCTTCTGTTAATCCGTTGTTTCTTTCTTTATCTCCAGAGAAGTCTTGATTTCCATAATCAAAATCTTTGAGATAATTCTTGATTTTATTTAATCCAATTTTTTGGGTTATTTCTTGCGAAACCCAAACAACAGAAAATTGCATCCACGTCTTTGGTGTATGATTGCTGTTCCAGATCTCCATTCCTTTGGGGGTTTTATCCCATTTGAATATGGTTTTCTGATCTATTATTTCCGCATCAAATGCCATAAGTGATAATGCGATCTTGAAAGTTGAATCTGGTGCCATTTGCGTTGCACACTTTGCTTTATTGAATTGAGCAATTTCAGCGTTTGTGGATGCATCGTAAAGTAAAAAACAACCTTCAGTTCCTTCAAATAATGGAGATGCAACAGTAGAGATATCTGTTGATGCACTGGCGCTGCTGTAGATAATATTTGCAATTATTAAAAAAATAGCGAAGTTGATATGTATTGTGTTTTTCATAATAAGTATTGGTTTGGTAAAGGGCTTAATTTTAACGGCTAACAATTAATGAGGCTCCGGGTTCGCCCAACGTTTGACATGAGGGGCGGCCAAGGGCGCCAGCCCTTGGACGTCCCCCTCGATGGAAGGGTTAGGCATCACTGCGTGTTCGCTCGAATGCCTGGCGTGTTTGAACCATGTACACGGCTGGACCATATGGGGTGGTTACGGTACCTTGCCTCTCAAACCCCGCTTTCTCGTAGCATCGGATCGCTCGCAAGTTGCTCGGCGACGGGTCCGTTTGGATCTTGGTGACCTCGGGATCATTGAACAGCAACTCAACCAGAGCTCGAACCAGCTTGGTTCCCAAGCCTTTGCCCAGTTGTGATGCATTCGCCAGTAACTGGTCTATTCCGCGTACTCCTGGATCGGTTTCTTCTTCCCACCTTCCGTCCCCGCTTCCAAGAGCAACGTACGACTGGGCATACCCAATCGGCTCTCCATTCAGCATTGCAATGTATGGAGTGACGGACTCTTGCGCTAAAACGCTTGGCAAGTACTGTTCCTGTACGTCAGCAAGTGTCGGGCGTGCTTCTTCTCCGCCCCACCACTCGACGATATGAGATCGATTTAGCCACTCATAGAGCATCGCAAGGTCATGCTCAGTCATGAGGCGCAGTGTGACGGAATCGTTGCTGTTGGTCACGATGCTGTACTTTGTGATGCCTAACTTTGTTTTTGCGTTGCTCATGATGTCTAACTCCCAATTTGTGTAGGGCTTATTATGCACGCTTAAAAATAATAAAAGCAGACTTGACCTGATAGTTTGGCTGTGAGCAATTATGTGCTTAGTGCATCTAACTTTACAGCTTACCAACCGAACAGGCTTATGTCCACTGGGTTCGTGCCTTCATCCGTTTCCACGGTGTGCGTCACCCGGCAACCTTGGGCAGCAGCGAAGTCGAGGCATTTCTGTCCTGGCTGGCGAACGAGCGCAAGGTTTCGGTCTCCACGCATCGTCAGGCATTGGCGGCCTTGCTGTTCTTCTACGGCAAGGTGCTGTGCACGGATCTGCCCTGGCTTCAGGAGATCGGAAGACCTCGGCCGTCGCGGCGCTTGCCGGTGGTGCTGACCCCGGATGAAGTGGTTCGCATCCTCGGTTTTCTGGAAGGCGAGCATCGTTTGTTCGCCCAGCTTCTGTATGGAACGGGCATGCGGATCAGTGAGGGTTTGCAACTGCGGGTCAAGGATCTGGATTTCGATCACGGCACGATCATCGTGCGGGAGGGCAAGGGCTCCAAGGATCGGGCCTTGATGTTACCCGAGAGCTTGGCACCCAGCCTGCGCGAGCAGCTGTCGCGTGCACGGGCATGGTGGCTGAAGGACCAGGCCGAGGGCCGCAGCGGCGTTGCGCTTCCCGACGCCCTTGAGCGGAAGTATCCGCGCGCCGGGCATTCCTGGCCGTGGTTCTGGGTTTTTGCGCAGCACACGCATTCGACCGATCCACGGAGCGGTGTCGTGCGTCGCCATCACATGTATGACCAGACCTTTCAGCGCGCCTTCAAACGTGCCGTAGAACAAGCAGGCATCACGAAGCCCGCCACACCGCACACCCTCCGCCACTCGTTCGCGACGGCCTTGCTCCGCAGCGGTTACGACATTCGAACCGTGCAGGATCTGCTCGGCCATTCCGACGTCTCTACGACGATGATTTACACGCATGTGCTGAAAGTTGGCGGTGCCGGAGTGCGCTCACCGCTTGATGCGCTGCCGCCCCTCACTAGTGAGAGGTAGGGCAGCGCAAGTCAATCCTGGCGGATTCACTACCCCTGCGCGAAGGCCATCGGTGCCGCATCGAACGGCCGGTTGCGGAAAGTCCTCCCTGCGTCCGCTGATGGCCGGCAGCAGCCCGTCGTTGCCTGATGGATCCAACCCCTCCGCTGCTATAGTGCAGTCGGCTTCTGACGTTCAGTGCAGCCGTCTTCTGAAAACGACAATGGAGGTGGTAGCCGAGGGTGTGGAAACACCCGACTGCCTTGCGTGGTTGCGGCAGGCGGGTTGCGACACGGTGCAGGGTTTCCTGTTCGCCAGGCCGATGCCGGCGGCGGCCTTCGTCGGCTTCGTCAACCAATGGAGGAACACCACCATGAACGCCAATGAACCGAGCACCAGTTGCTGCGTGTGCTGCAAGGAAATCCCGCTCGATGCCGCCTTCACGCCGGAAGGGGCCGAGTACGTGGAGCATTTCTGCGGGCTGGAGTGCTATCAGCGCTTCCAGGCGCGGGCCAGCACTGCGACCGAAACCAGCGTCAAACCGGACGCTTGTGATTCGCCGCCGTCAGGTTGAGGCATACCCTAACCTGGCGTCAGATCGTCGGGCGCGGAAGCGTCAGAATAGGGTTGCCTTGCGACTTGTTTGACATGCGCCGTCAAGGGTTATAGATTTCTTCCTGACACATTTCCCTCAGGAGGATACCTTGCACGGTCAGCGCATCGGTTACGTCCGCGTCAGCAGCTTCGACCAGAACCCGGAACGGCAACTGGAACAGATTCCGGTGGACAAGGTGTTCACCGACAAGGCGTCGGGCAAGGACACACGGCGGCCCGAACTGGAACGGCTGCTCGCCTTCGTGCGCGAAGGCGACACGGTGGTGGTGCACAGCATGGATCGTCTGGCGCGCAACCTCGACGACCTGCGCCGCCTGGTGCAGAGCCTCACCCAGCGCGGCGTGCGCATTGAGTTCGTCAAGGAACACCTGATCTTTACCGGCGAGGACTCGCCGATGGCGAACCTGATGCTTTCGGTGATGGGCGCATTCGCCGAGTTCGAGCGCGCCCTGATCCGCGAGCGTCAGCGTGAGGGTATTGCGCTCGCCAAACAACGCGGAGCTTACCGTGGCAGGAAGAAATCCCTGTCGTCTGAGCGTATTGCCGAACTGCGCCAACGTGTCGCCGCTGGCGAGCAAAAGACCAAGCTGGCTCGCGAATTCGGAATCAGTCGCGAAACCCTGTATCAATACTTGAGAACGGATCAGTAAATATGCCGCGTCGTTCAATCCTGTCCGCCGCCGAGCGGGAAAACCTGCTGGCGTTGCCGGACTCCAAGGACGACCTGATCCGACATTACACATTCAGCGATACCGACCTCTCGATCATCCGACAGCGGCGCGGGCCAGCCAATCGGCTGGGCTTCGCGGTGCAGCTCTGCTACCTGCGCTTTCCAGGCGTCATCCTGGGCGTCGATGAACCGCCGTTCCCGCCCTTGTTGAAGCTGGTCGCCGAGCAGATCAAGGTCGGCGTCGAAAGCTGGGACGAGTACGGCCAGCGGGAGCAGACCCGGCGCGAGCACCTGGTCGAGCTGCAAACCGTGTTCGGTTTCCGGCCCTTCACCATGAGCCATTACCGGCAGGCTGTCCAGATGATGACCGATCTGGCGATGCAAACCGACAAGGGCATCGTGCTGGCCAGCGCCTTGATCGAGCACCTGCGGCGGCAGTCGGTCATTCTGCCCGCGCTCAACGCCGTCGAGCGGGTGAGTGCCGAGGCGATCACCCGCGCCAACCGGCGCATCTACGACACCTTGGCCGAACCACTGGCGGACGCGCATCGCCGTCGCCTTGATGACTTGCTCAAGCGCCGGGACAACGGCAAGACGACCTGGTTGGCCTGGCTGCGCCAGTCACCGGCCAAGCCCAATTCGCGGCATATGCTCGAACACATCGAACGCCTCAAGGCGTGGCAGGCACTCGACCTGCCTTCCGGCATCGAGCGGCTGGTTCACCAGAACCGGCTGCTCAAGATCGCCCGCGAGGGTGGACAGATGACGCCCGCCGACCTGGCCAAGTTCGAGGCGCAGCGGCGCTACGCGACCCTGGTGGCGCTGGCCATCGAGGGCATGGCCACCGTCACCGACGAAATCATCGACCTGCACGACCGCATCCTGGGCAAGCTGTTCAATGCCGCCAAGAACAAGCATCAGCAGCAATTCCAGGCATCCGGCAAGGCCATCAACGCCAAGGTGCGGCTGTTCGGGCGCATCGGCCAGGCGCTGATCGAGGCCAAGCAATCGGGTCGCGATCCGTTCGCCGCCATCGAGGCCGTCATGTCCTGGGACGCCTTCGCCGAGAGCGTCACCGAAGCGCAGAAGCTCGCGCAGCCCGAGGATTTCGATTTCCTGCACCGCATCGGCGAGAACTACGCCACGCTGCGCCGCTACGCGCCGGAATTCCTTGCCGTGCTCAAGCTGCGGGCCGCGCCCGCCGCCAAGGACGTGCTCGACGCCATCGAAGTGCTGCGCGGCATGAACAGCGACAACGCCCGCAAGGTGCCCGCCGACGCGCCGACCGACTTCATCAAGCCACGCTGGCAGAAGCTGGTGATGACCGACACCGGCATCGACCGGCGTTACTACGAGCTGTGCGCACTATCGGAGCTGAAGAACGCACTGCGCTCGGGCGACATCTGGGTGCAGGGATCGCGCCAGTTCAAGGACTTCGAGGACTACCTGGTGCCGCCCGCGAAATTCGCCAGCCTCAAGCTGGCCAGCGAATTGCCGCTGGCCGTGGCCACCGACTGCGATCAGTACCTGCATGAACGGCTGACGCTACTGGAAACGCAGCTTGCCACCGTCAACCGCATGGCAGCGGCCAATAACCTGCCGGATGCCATCATCACCGAGTCGGGCCTGAAGATCACGCCGCTGGATGCGGCGGTGCCCGACACCGCGCAGGCCCTGATCGACCAGACGGCGATGATCCTGCCGCACGTCAAGATCACCGAACTGCTGCTGGAGGTGGACGAGTGGACAGGCTTTACCCGTCACTTCGCACACCTGAAGTCAGGCGACCTGGCCAAGGACAGGAACCTGCTGCTGACTACGATCCTGGCCGACGCGATCAACCTGGGCCTGACCAAGATGGCCGAGTCCTGCCCCGGCACGACCTACGCCAAGCTCGCCTGGCTGCAAGCCTGGCACATCCGCGACGAAACTTACTCGACGGCGCTGGCCGAGCTGGTCAACGCGCAGCTCCGCCACCCGTTCGCCGAGCATTGGGGCGACGGCACCACGTCATCGTCAGACGGCCAGAATTTTCGCACCGGCAGCAAAGCCGAGAGCACCGGCCACATCAACCCGAAATACGGCAGCAGCCCAGGGCGGACGTTCTACACCCACATCTCCGACCAGTACGCGCCGTTCCACACCAAGGTGGTCAATGTCGGCGTGCGTGACTCGACCTACGTCCTCGACGGGCTGCTGTACCACGAATCCGACCTGCGCATCGAGGAGCACTACACCGACACGGCAGGCTTCACCGATCACGTCTTCGCGCTGATGCACCTCTTGGGCTTCCGCTTCGCCCCGCGCATCCGCGACCTGGGCGACACCAAGCTCTACATCCCGAAGGGTGATGCCACCTACGAGGCATTGAAACCGATGATCGGCGGCACCCTCAACATCAAGCACGTCCGCGCCCATTGGGACGAAATCCTGCGGCTGGCCACGTCGATCAAGCTGGGGACGGTGACGGCCTCCCTCATGCTCAGGAAGCTCGGCAGCTACCCGCGCCAGAACGGCCTGGCCGTCGCGCTGCGCGAGTTGGGCCGCATTGAGCGCACGCTGTTCATCCTGGACTGGCTGCAAAGCGTCGAGCTGCGCCGCCGCGTGCATGCCGGGCTGAACAAGGGCGAGGCGCGCAACGCGCTGGCCCGTGCCGTGTTCTTCAACCGCCTTGGTGAAATCCGTGACCGCAGTTTCGAGCAGCAGCGCTACCGCGCCTCCGGCCTCAATCTGGTAACGGCCGCCATCGTGTTGTGGAATACGGTCTATCTGGAGCGGGCCGCGAACGCCCTGCGTGTCCACGGCCAGACTGTTGATGACGGCCTATTGCAGTATCTGTCGCCGCTGGGCTGGGAACACGTCAACCTGACCGGCGATTACCTCTGGCGCAACAGCGCCAAGATCGGCGCAGGCAAGTTCAGGCCGCTACGGCCACTGCATCCGGCTTAGCGTGCTTTATTTAATGAGATGGTCACTCCCTCCTTCCCAGTACTATGCTGAGGACAGGCTTTCATTCGGAGAACCATCATGGAAAACATTGCGCTTATTGGTATCGATCTGGGTAAGAACTCTTTCCATATTCATTGTCAGGATCATCGTGGGAAGGCCGTTTACCGTAAAAAATTCACCCGACCAAAGCTAATCGAATTTCTGGCGACATGCCCGGCAACAACCATCGCGATGGAAGCCTGTGGCGGTTCTCACTTTATGGCACGCAAGCTGGCAGAGTTAGGGCATTTTCCAAAGCTGATATCACCGCAATTTGTCCGCCCATTCGTTAAAAGCAACAAAAATGACTTCGTTGATGCTGAAGCTATCTGTGAAGCAGCATCACGTCCATCTATGCGTTTCGTGCAGCCCAGAACCGAATCTCAGCAGGCAATGCGAGCTCTGCATCGTGTCCGTGAATCCCTGGTTCAGGATAAGGTGAAAACAACTAATCAGATGCATGCTTTTCTGCTGGAATTTGGTATCAGCGTTCCGCGAGGTGCTGCCGTTATTAGTCGACTGAGTACCCTTCTTGAGGACAGTAGTTTGCCTCTTTACCTCAGCCAGTTACTGCTGAAATTACAACAGCATTATCACTATCTTGTTGAGCAGATTAAAGATCTGGAATCTCAGTTGAAACGAAAGTTGGACGAAGATGAGGTTGGACAGCGCTTGCTGAGTATTCCCTGCGTTGGAACGCTGACTGCCAGTACTATTTCAACTGAGATTGGCGACGGGAAGCAGTACGCCAGCAGCCGTGACTTTGCGGCGGCAACAGGGCTGGTACCCCGACAGTACAGCACGGGAGGTCGGACGACATTGTTAGGGATTAGCAAGCGGGGCAACAAAAAGATCCGAACTTTGTTGGTTCAGTGTGCCAGGGTATTCATACAAAAACTGGAACACCAGTCTGGCAAGTTGGCCGACTGGGTCAGGGAGTTGTTGTGTCGGAAAAGCAACTTTGTCGTCACCTGTGCTCTGGCAAACAAGCTGGCCAGAATAGCCTGGGCACTGACGGCGCGACAGCAAACTTACGAAGCATAAAGGCAGAAATACACCAGTTTAAACAATCATTCATCTGGTTTTGCGAATACTGATATTGATGATACTAACGGCCCACCGGCCTGTTGAGGAACCTGTAAAACGGAAAGGCTCATTGAAGCCGTATATTTTCTGGAGGTTCATCAGGCGCGGAACTCATCGAGGCGCGGGAATAAAATCCCATTCAGACGCCGGATAGATTCAAGCAAGCCAACTTGTCGTCAAAATCGGTGTTGCAAAAACGGGAGTGACCATAGATTCGTTTTCTGAGACGACCCCGTTCAGATCGCCATGAACCCGCCGGTAACCGTATACGCCTCCGCTCAGTGAATAGGAGTCACGGATAAGCGTCAGCAGACGCTGGTTATCTTTATCACGCGCCGGGACCGGGTTGTGCTGCCACGCATAAAACCCGGCCCGGGCGACACTGAGGACCTGACACATCGTCATCACACCCCATACAGTGCGATGCTCATTGATAAAGCGGTACTTCAGTCGGGTTCCCTTGCAAAGTACCGCGCGGCCTTTTTCAGGATATCCCGTTCTTCTTCGGTGCGTTTTAGCTGCGCGCGTAGTTTCAGGATTTCGCTTTTGGCTTCCAGTAAATCCCGGGCATGTTGTTCGCTGTTATCAGGCTTGATAGCCCGTAGCCACTTGTAGAGGCTGTGCGCAGAAACACCCAGACGGTCGGATACTTCGGCAACGGAATAACCGCGTTCCGTTATCTGACGGACGGCTTCTTCCTTAAATTCAGGTGTAAATCGTGGTGTGCCCATATGCTCCCCCTGTGCTCCAACTACAGGGCAGGATCGTCTACCTGTGTGGGGTCAGTCCAGTCGTCACGCAGCGCGTGTCGGCAATCGCCATAAAAAGGGGAGTGTATGTCCAATTAAGGGCCAAAGGGGCCAGATGTCCAGATAAACCACATCACCGTACCGTTACCGGCCGTGTCGACATTGCCGTTATTGATCCCAGTGTTTGTAGAGGCTGCACCGTTGGTGAACCCCTCACTCCAACGCAGACGTGAGCAAATGCCATGGCGGGTTACGGTAGTTGACGGCGGGCGTAAAAGATCTTGGGGCACTGCATATGCATTGAGCGACTGATGGAGGGGTGAATGATACACTTCGGTTTGACTGCCTAGTGGTGAGCCCCCTGCTCAAACTGGGGGCGCTTGGCATGCCGTTGGCGCTACCCAGTTCAAACTGGCGAAGCGTATTCAGCAATTTCTGACACGATATTTTTCTGTTCTAGGCAACGGAACCATCAATCATCCAGATACATACCTGAAAAACAGATTTAGCAACTCCGATACCAACAACTCTGATCATGTTCATGTGATGTTACTCCCGGATCAATGGAGTCAGTAAAAGAATGGCACTGACTACCTTAGGAAGGGGCGTCAATCACATCACTATAATCGGATGATTACATTCTCCAATATCAAGGCCTCGGGGAGATTGAATAATTTTATGTGGCAGCAAATAGCATAATACATATTTTTAAGGGGGAGAGGAAAAATTGGAAAAACGTGATCTGTTTAAGAAAACCTTACTTAACTAAATGACAGAGTGCCAGAAAAATATTTTTTTACATATTTAATACATTTTCTCTTTATTGTGATAAACAATTGTGTCATTTTCCTGGGACGTGCGGGTAATCAACTCAGACAAGATCGGATGAAGAATATCCAGCTTCCTATAATATCTGCGCCAGACGACCTTTTTACATGTAAAAATTTGATGCGAGCGAATCTGTTGACTCAAATAATTTGACTGGAAGCCTAGTCGATGCGCAGTGGCTCACATTTAGCCGTAGTGGGATGGTGAGATACAAATAAATCGTTGTTGAGGTATAAATAATTTTGCTTTTTTTATTTTAACAATAATCGTAAGTTGTCAGTAGCAGAAAAGATGATTAATTATTACCTATGTGAGTGAAACCTGATTTATACAGTGGACCGGTGTTTTAATTCTGGTGAATAATAAAATTACGGCGGAGATGTTTTTATGGAAATAGTCGTATTATTACCATTGCTGGTAATGCTGATACTCGTTTTGCGAAATAAGCATATGATTCTGGCAGGACTGGCGGGCGGACTAACCGCGATGCTGGTTGGTGGCATCGGTTTTTCGCAGGCAAGTAAGATCGTTATGACATCAATTCCCGGGATGACGGGAATTATCACCCCGGTTATCTATTCTGCTGTGGCGCTGGTACTGGCTAAACTCGGTGGTTTTGAAGCGTTGCTCGGTCTGAGTCGCAGAGTGTTTGGCCGAAAGCAATATCTCATTGCGGCGGCGATTGTACTCACTCAGGCGTTGGCAACTTATGCCGCAGGGCTTGGGGCGGGTAATACCATGGTTACCGGGCCTCTTGCGCTGGCGATTGTAGGTGCCGTTCCACAGCTGATCGCGGGCATGGCAATTGTGACCGCCGCGAGCTTTATGACGTCACCTTCAGGGGCCGATGCGGCCGCTATTTCAAAAATTGCCAACGTTGAAATTGCAACTTATAGCGATACGATGTTCCCCATTACCGTCTGCTTGTGGGCTTTGGGAATGACTATCGCCGCATTCGGCGTCTGGAAAAGCGGAAGCGTCCTGCAGGATGAGGATACGACGTCCGATGTTACGCTGAAAGAACAGTTAATTAAGGTCGTGCCTCCCGTTTATTTTCTGATAGTCGTTGTGGCAGGAAAAAACTTGAATGAGTTATTCGATTATTCGCTATTTAACCCGATATTTAATATGTTCAGTACGTTGATGCTGGGTTTTGCAGTAACACGTCAACCTCCCGGTAAGCTGGCTGAAGAACTGGTACAGAACTCTTCTTTCCTGCTAACAAAACTGTTCGCAATTGGCATTTTCCTAGGTTTTATCAACATCCTAGCGGAAATTGGTACGTTCACCTACATTGCTGAATTTATTAAATCATCACCCGCCTTTGTTACTGTACCCGTGGCTGTATTTATTGCCTTTTGCATCTCGATTCCGGCAGGAGGATACAGCGTGGGGGTCAGTACCCTTGTCATGCCGATTATGGTGGAGTCCGGGCTTTCTATTACACAAATTGGTCTGGCGGCACTTGCTGTAGGTGTGGGCACGCAAATGAGCCCGGTTCAAATCAACGTGGCTTCACTGTCACAGTCATTCAAGCTGGATATTCAGCGAATTGTTAAAATTAATGCACCTTATATGGCTGGCGTTGCGGCGATACTGTGCATCATGGGATTCTTCTTATAAAACATCTTACAAAACTTGCTGTCCCTGGAATCTGAAAAAGAGGAAATACACTATGCAAAAAGTTGAAGTGTTCCGTATTCCAACTGCATCACCGGATGATGTATCTGGTCTGAAAAATTTGATTGAGAATGGTCGTGTTGATCCACGCAATATTATTGCGGTATTGGGTAAAACTGAAGGGAATGGTTGCGTTAACGACTTTACCCGCGGTTTTGCAACGCAAAGCCTCTCTATCTTCATGGCTGAGCAATTAGATATGTCCGTCAGCGCCGTACAGGAGCGGATCGCATTTGTCATGTCAGGCGGCACGGAAGGCGTAATGTCGCCCCATCTGACGGTGTTTACCCGCAAAGAGGTGGATCAACCCGCAAAGGAAGGTAAACGTCTGGCAGCCGGTATTGCCTTTACCCGGGATTTTCTCCCAGAAGAAATTGGCAGAATGGCGCAGGTGAAAGAAGTCGCTGAAGGGGTGCGTATTGCGATGAAAGATGCTGGCATTACCGATCCGCAGGATGTTCATTTTGTGCAAATCAAGTGTCCTTTACTGACGGCAGATCGTATTGAGGACGCCAGAGTGCGCGGTCAAACCGTTGCTGTTCATGATACGTATAAATCAATGGCCTACTCCAGAGGGGCATCCGCCCTCGGCGTCGCGCTGGCCCTCGGTGAAGTGTCAGAAGATGCGTTGAACGATAAGGTCATTTGTCAGGACTGGACGCTTTATTCCGGTGTGGCGTCTACTTCGGCAGGTGTGGAACTTCTGAAGGATGAAATTATTGTTATCGGAAACGCTGAAAATACGGCCAGCGATCTGCGCATCGGGCATGCGGTGATGCAGGATGCTATTGATATCGATGCCCTGTTTACCGCTATGCGTGAAGCCGGTCTTGAATTTGACGGTCTGCCGCCGCAGGAAGAGCTGGATCGGATCGTAAATGTGTTGGCCAAGGCTGAAGCAAGCTCCACAGGAACGGTGCGGGGAAGAAGAAATACGATGCAGGACGACTCTGATATCAACCATACCCGCTCGGCCCGGGCCGTGGTCAATGCGGCCATTGCCGCGATAATACGTGACCCGCTCGTGTACGTCTCCGGGGGGGCCGAGCATCAGGGGCCAGATGGCGGCGGTCCCATTAGCGTAATCGCGAAAGTGTAAGCAGCCTGGCAAGGGGGAACGAGCGGTTAATCACGCTCACTCCTGCGCCAGAACAACCGTGGGGCGGCCCTGCCCGGGCAGGGAGCGAGCCGGACCTGGTTTTACGATGAAAGGTGATGCACATGAATAACCACTTTGTCGGAATTGATGAGAGGCCCCCGTTTCCATCTTTGCTGTTAATGGGGATTCAGCACGTGCTGGTGCTGTTCTCAGGTCTGGCAGCCGTACCGTTGGTGGTGGGCATGGCGCTTGGTCTGCCCAGTACGGATATTACTGTTCTGGTCCAGGGCAGCTTGATTGTTAGCGGTATTGGTACACTGATTCAATGTCTTGGTTTAGGACATCTGGGATCCCGGTTACCCATTTGCATGGGCTCGGCGTTTGTCTTCATTGCACCCAGTATCACGGTGGGGTCGCAGATGGGGATCCAGGCCGTGTTTGGCGCATCCATGGTGTGCGGGCTTGTCGCCTGGATCCTCAGCTTTTTTATTGGAAGAGTGCAGAAGCTGATTCCTCCGCTGGTGACCGGAACCATTGTTTCACTGATTGGTATCAAGCTGCTGCCGCTGGGATTCACCTGGCTTGCTGGTGGGCATAGTGAACTTTATGGCAAGCCGGTATGTTTTCTGATCGGAGGTATTGTGCTGGTGGCATTGCTGGTTGCCAGCCAGTCGCGAAAAGGTCTGTTATCATCGTTTTCCGTCATTATTGCCATTATGCTGGGATATGTTGTATCGGCACTGCTCGGCATTCTTGACCTTCACCACGTGCAGGATGCTTCCTGGGTCTCTTTTCCTGATTTGCTGCATTTTGGCTGGCCGACTTTTTCGTATTCGGCCATTGTCATCATGATGATTGCTCAACTTACCGCCGTACTGGAAAGCATTGGTAATACATACGGTACGGGAGCGGCGGTACGCAGAGAGATCACACATAAGCATTTGTCTGGCGCAATTTCAGTCGATGGTATCGGCTCGATTGTCGCGCCGCTGCTTAACGGTTTTCCTCTGACCTGTTTTGCCCAGAATATCGGGGTCATCAGTATCACTCGCGTGGCAAGCCGCTATGTGGTTGCCGCAGCGGGCGTCGTTCTGATTGCACTTGGGTTGATTCCCAAATTTTCAGCCCTGGTCGCGGGAATGCCGGCACCGGTGCTCGGTGGAGCGTCTCTGATTATGTTCGGCTCTATCGTCGGGTCAGGCGTCGCCCAGATTAAGGATTCAGGACCGTTCGACCAGCGCGCAGCCATGATTTTTTCAACCTCTCTCGCACTCGGACTGGGGTTTGGCCTGGCGCCGAAAGACGCTTTTGATGCCTTTTCACCATCGCTGGCCGTGCTCCTGGAGTCGGGCGTGGCGATTGGTGGAATGGCGGCAATTATATTGAATCTGGTTCTTCCGCGATCACCTGAACCATCCGTCAGCTGAAAAACGCGAGGGTTGAAGTTTATATATTTAATTCATTGTGCGCTTTTATTGAATTGTTCTGACGTATAAAATATTTTTTATTATTTCAGTCTTTGGCAGGTATTTATCTGACCAGTGGAAGGCGGGTGCTTATTTCTTTTTACTGGTGGTGAAAGTAAAGTTTAATCATTATCGGAAATTCTCCGGTTGAGGTGAAATATGACATCTTTAACACTGGTTCCCGTTACGGCGGGGTATTTGGCTATTGACCGCCTGAACGATGCCGGGAGTCAAAAAATAAATATTCACAGCTGTTTTACAAATACGATGAATTTATTGTTGCCTGATGGCGAATTACTGATGCTGGCCTCGGGGCACACCGGTTTAAATCATCCTGATGCTATTATTGTTAGCGTACCGGCGAGCTGGGACTGGCGTTGTACCGGGCGCGCGGGGATTACGTTCGGTGACGGTATATTCAGTAACCTGGTTTGGCAAATGGATATACGCCATGTTCAACGCTGGCGGCAAACAGACTTATATCCATTGATAATTACGGAATCTGAAAGGAAATATACGTTTCTTGCTGAGCAATTAAAAATGTACAGTCAGCGATATCCGGTTAAAAGTGCGATTATGCTGTTACCCGATAATATGGCTCAACAGGTAAATCGACCATTGCGCGAAGTAAATATCACCATTGAAGATAATGAGCAGCAGATTAGCCAACTGGTTGACAGATTAATTGGTTTTGGTTTCGGTCTGACACCCGATGGCGACGATTATCTTCTAGGATATCTCGCTGCCATCTCTTTCTTGCCACAGGACATTATTGCGCGGCAGCGACGGGCGCTTACCCGAATTATTTTATCGAGGCTGGATCGTACCAATGATATTAGCCGGCATTATCTGAAGCGCGCGACGGAGGGCCATTTTTCTGAAGCGATTTGTCAGCTGCTGACGCGCTTATCGGTGCCCTTTTCGCCTTCGCCTCTTGCGGCGGCGGCGACAGCTGTCATGCGGTTTGGCGCCTCTTCTGGAGTCGATTGTCTGGCTGGATTACTTCATGGCATGCGTGCGTCAACCCGCATTCATTAAGGCATAACACGATGTATTTTACCGGAGGGATTTTCCCTCTTACGACTAATTGTTGCTGATTTCTTATGGCAATGGCGAATGAACAGGTAGCCTACATGAAAGTACTACACGGTATTTTTAAAAATCTTTATCAGGATTCCGTTTCCCTAATGCAGGTTTCCGCAAGCATCATCAATTTGCCTGGTATTAAGCAGGCATCCGTTGTGATGGGAAGTGAGACCAATCTTATTCAATTAAGAGACGCAAGGCTGGGCGACAATATTGCTGCAGGTCCTAACGATCTTATTATTGCGATTATGGGGGAAGATGAGGCCTGCGAGCAGGCACTGGCACTGGCGAAGGAGAAACTTAACAGTAAGCCGCAGGCTGATACAGAAGCCGGGAGAAGGCTGGTACAGTTTACCAGCTTGGCTATGGCGGCTGAACAGGATCCAGAGGCTAATTTGGCGCTGATCTCCGTTCCCGGCGATTATGCTGCCGCCGAGGCAATCAAAGCTATTGAGCTCGGTATGCATGTCATGCTGTTTAGTGACAATGTGAGTCTCGCCGAGGAAAAAGCGATCAAAACCCTTGCTCGGCAGAAAAATCGGTTGGTGATGGGGCCTGATTGCGGTACGGCGATTGTTAATGGGATCCCGCTGGGGTTTGCTAACGTTGTCCGCAGAGGGGGTATTGGCATTGTTGGTGCTTCCGGCACGGGGTTGCAGGAAGTCACCTGCCGCATTGATCAATTGGGCGGAGGGATTTCCCAGGCGTTAGGGACCGGTGGCCATGATTTACACGAGGAAATTGGTGGTATCAGCATGCTGATGGGGCTGAATGCCCTGGCGGAAGATGATGAGACGCAGGTGATTGTCCTTATTTCCAAACCGCCAGCCTATGACGTTGCGGAAAGGGTTCTCACCCAAGCGCAGAAAGCAGGAAAACCCGTTGTTGTAAACTTTTTAGGTGCTGCACCGCAGAGCGTTACGCGGCCAGGTGTTGTTGCCGCATTAACGCTGGCAGAGGCCGCTGAACTGGCTATGTCGTTTGTTGCGCCAGAGTCCGCTCAGCAGGCGCAGTCATCAGCATGCTGTACTGAAGATGAATTTATTCAAAAGCAAACGCAGATTAACGGCGCCGATAATTCACGTAGATATATACGGGGCGTTTTTGCGGGCGGAACATTTTGTTATGAAAGTCAGTTAATTTGCCAGCGTAATGGTATAACCGCCCATTCTAATACGCCAATAAAAGGAAACTTAGCGCTAAATAATATCTGGCAGAGTGAGGGGCATACCTTAATTGATATGGGGGATGATGATTTCACCCGCGGCCGTCCACACCCCATGATCGACCCGACGCTGCGTAATCAGCGGATTATCGCTGAAATTAACGATCCGCAAACGGCGGTTGTGCTTTTTGATCTTGTTCTTGGCTATGGCGCAGCACCGGAGCCAGCCGAAGAATTACTGAAACTGCTCAATGCTACCAACAGAGCGGCCAGCCCGTTATTAATAGCCCATGTTTGTGGAACACAGAGCGATCCACAACAGCGTAGCGTGCAAATTGGCGCCTTGAGACGCTATGGCGTTCTGGTTGCTGACAGCAACGCTCAGGCTACATGCTGGGCCGCCAGCGCAGTAAATAATCTGGGAAATAAATAAGGAACTGATATGAACTCATTATTTTCTCAGTCACTTAATGTGATTAACGAAGGCCTTGCCAGTTTTGCCGATAATATCAGGCAAGCCGGGGGAGAGGTCATTCCTTTGAACTGGCAGCCGCCCGCTGAAGGGGATCGTTTTACCGGGCTGGCTCTCGCGGGGCTTATTAACCATCCCGTCGTGGAGCACGCCAATCAGGTGGCAATGGGGCGCTATCTTGACGCTCAACCGGTATTAGTGGATGTCCTGACCGCGGCTGAGGCGATTCCGGCAATGGCGGAACAAAAATTAATTCTGCATGCCGGTCCCCCTATCACTTGGGAAGAGATGTGCGGGCCGGTCAAGGGTGCCATTATCGGCGCAATATTGTTTGAAGGCTGGGCGGCAAGTAAAGATGCGGCATTACGTTTGGTTCTTAATGGCGAAATTGCCCTTGCTCCGTGCCACCATTACGACGCCGTTGGCCCTATGGCCGGCGTTATTAGTCCTTCGATGCCGTTGTGGGTAATCGAAAATAAAACTAACGGTAAGCGCGCCTTCAGTAACTTTAATGAAGGCTTGGGCAAAGTTTTACGCTTTGGGGCGAACAATGAAGAAGTCCTGGAGCGCTTAACATGGATATCGCAGGAATTAGGCCCGGTAATGAAAGCGGCGGTGTGCCAGCTGGGTGAGCTTGAACTAAAACCCATAATGGCTCAAGCGTTGCATATGGGGGATGAGGTACACAACCGTAATGCCGCCGCGACGGGGCTGCTAATTAAGCGTTTATTTCCCGCGCTGCTGATATGTAACTTACCGAACGTCCAGCTTCAGAAGGTCGTGTCATTTATTTCTGGCAACGATCACTTCTTCCTGAATCTTTCTATGGCGGCAAGTAAGTCGATGATGGATGCCGCCGCTAATGTGCCATTCAGCTCACTGGTGACTGTTATGGCACGCAATGGCGTCAACTTCGGTATTCGGATCTCGGGTCTTGGTGACCAGTGGTTTCAGGCGCCGGCCAATCCGGTAGAAGGGCTATTTTTCCCTGGCTATAGCGTAGAAGACGCCGCGGCTGATCTGGGAGATAGCGCCATTACTGAAACCGCAGGCGTGGGTGGCTTTGCGATGGCATCTTCCCCGGCCATCGTTAAATTTGTGGGGGGAACCCCCGCTGATGCAACTGAAAATAGCCGACGCATGCAGTTTATTACCGTGGGCTCAAACCCTGCGTTTACTCTACCCGCCCTGAACTTTTCACCGACCGCGGCAGGTATCGACGCGCGTAAAGTTGTGGATCGCAGCATATTACCGATTATCAACACCGGTATCGCCCATAAGGAAGCTGGCGTTGGCCAGATTGGCGCCGGAATCACCACGGCTCCGATGGCCTGCTTTAGTGCAGCGATTCGGGCTCTTGCGCAAAAGCTCACTGAGGAGAATCCCGAATGAGTAAACCTTTAGCCGTTGTGGCCGTGGGCGGAAATGCGCTCATTGCCGATGACAAGCGTAATAGTATTGATGAACAGTATGCGTGTGTCACTGATTCCGTTCGCTATCTTTGCGATATGATCGAGGTCGGTTGGGAAATGTTGTTAACTCATGGCAACGGGCCACAGGTCGGCTTCATTCTGCGTCGTTCTGAAATATCCCGGGAGGAAGTCTCTCCGGTCCCCCTCGACTACGCGGTGGGTGATACGCAGGGAGCGATTGGTTATATGTTCCAGAAAGCGTTCAAAAATGAGCTGCAGCGGCGCGGTATTCACAAACCTATAGTCTCACTAGTGACGCAAACCCTTGTCGATAAAGATGATGCCGCGTTCAGCCACCCCTCAAAACCCATTGGCGCGTTTCTGGATCGCCATACCGCTATGCAGCGCCAGAAAGAGCTGGGCTGGACAATCATGGAGGACTCGGGGCGCGGCTGGAGACGTACCGTTCCATCACCTCAGCCACTGGAAATTATTGAGCTTGAAACCATTGCTCAGTTATTGCGTTACGGTTGTATTGTGATTGCCTGTGGCGGCGGCGGTATTCCCGTTGTTCGCGATCGTGATGGAATGTTGCATGGTGTAGAGGCGGTTGTTGATAAGGATTTAGCCTCAGCCCTGATAGCAGAAAAACTCCATGCCGAATTACTGCTGATATCCACTGGGGTTGAACAGGTTGCTGTCAACTTTGGTACGCCCGAGCAGCGGGGGATCGATAGCCTGACCATCGCTGAGGCTCAACAGTTGCTCAAAGAAGGGCAATTTGGAGAAGGAAGTATGCAACCCAAGGTCGAAGCGATTGTTGATTTTGTGTCGCGTAGCCAGTCGAAAGGGAGAAGTGCGAAGGGACTTATTACCAGTCCGAATGCCATTCACGCGGCTTTGCAGCATAAAACCGGTACCTGGATTGGAGAGGAGTAATCCGCTGCGGTAACCCTTAAATCCGCCGCGACTGCTATCCATGCTGATGACAATCGCGGCGTTTGCAGGAGGGGGGGATTTGCTCCTGCGACAAATCCTTGCAGCCTGGCGTCACGCTATCGGGTGCTGGCTTTTTCCATACTAAATCCCTTGTGTTATGTTTATAGATGTCACCATCATCTATGATTTACAGGCGACGATCAGAATCTGAGGTACTGCCGGGATAGCAACACAGGGAGAGAGAGATGTTCATTTCTGATGAAGTACTGCGCATAGTCCATCTGGTTGCCCACTATCAGAGCATTGCAACGGCCGCTGAACAGCTCAATAAAGTACCTTCGGCGTTAAGCTATA
Organism: Enterobacter sp. 6722112; assembly: GCF_058661685.1. Classification (NCBI taxonomy): domain Bacteria; kingdom Pseudomonadati; phylum Pseudomonadota; class Gammaproteobacteria; order Enterobacterales; family Enterobacteriaceae; genus Enterobacter; species Enterobacter sp. 6722112. The sequence continues at coordinate 109,936 of NZ_JBZWGR010000008.1, forward strand.
CAATAAAAAAGCTGGAAGAAAGCCTCGGTGTGGAGTTATTCGAGCGTAAGGGACGAAACATCGGGCTAACTCCTTCAGGGGAGTACTTTATTCAACACAGTAAATCCATTCTCAACGATATTGATTCTTTATGTCGTAATACCACATTAATCCATACCGGGGTTGAACAAGAATTAACGGTAGCATTTAATAATATTGTGCCTAAAAATATTATTTCAGAATTTATTTCTGAATTTGAAAAAGCATTCGACTGTACGCAGTTGACAGTAAACACTGAAGTTTATAACGGCTGCTGGGACGCCATTTATCACAATCGTGCGGATGTGGTTGTTGGTGCCCCTCACTCCGTGCCATCCAGTGATGGGATAATAAGCGAACATGTTGGCTATATGGATTGGGATTTTGTTGTTGGTCCGCAACATGCGCTAGCTACTCACATTCGTCCATTAGAAAACAGAGAGTTACGTCAATATACTGCTGTTTGCATCCGGGATACGGCGACGAATTCTATCCCTCTTTATGCTTGGCATCTTGAGGGACAAAAAGCAGTATTTGTACCCGATCTTGAAATTGCTATTGCGCTGATAAAAAGCAATACCGCGATAGGATACCTTCCCCATCATTTAGCCAGACCACTACTGAACAACGGTAGCTTAATAAAGAAATCGATGCTTGAACATAAGCACGCGACGCAGTTATTTGTGGCCGCGAAAACGGATGGTTTGGGAGAAGCAGGCCGCTGGTGCCTTGAATACTGGCTGCGTCCGGATATTAAATTCAGGCTGAATGGTTAGGTTTGAATAAAAAGTCTTCCTCATTTTTACCCAGTAAATCTGTTGAACAAGGTATGTTATGATCTTGCTCTGTATCTGTGAACGAAATCTATTTTTACTCCCTGATAAAATTAATTGATAATATTATTAGAGTGCAAATATTTTCTATGCAATTCTTGTGGTTTCTAAGGTATTAGACTGTTATCACGCAAAAATTGCTACAGTTGTATATATGCATTTGTTTGGGTTGTTCAGGGCCAACATAAGAAGCTAGCGATAAAATCATAAAAATTTAGCATATTACTAATATCAAATCATGAGGAGCCGAGCTCATTATGGTTTCATTCTCATTGTATTTTTGATTGTAGTTAATGCCTATTAACGAAGGTGGCGAAAATATTTGCAATATTTAAAGATTCATAGGGATTTTTAGTTTGGTAATTTTTAATTGAAATATCTTATTTATATTATCCTGTAGCTGATGCGCTAGGACGATATAAAGTAATGGTGTTCACCAGAGAACACCATTTGACAAGTAGAGCAATCTATCATTTATACTGGTTAGTTTTTTTTTGCTTATCAGTATTTCTTGTGCTTTTGCTATTTCCCTTATTAGTTCGCTGGTTCCTTTGTTCCTGTTAAGCTGATTTGCATGATGATCGGCGTTAGCTTTATCATATTGATATTTATTTGTGTTTGACATGTTAAATTTCATTTATATTCAATACGGATTTTTATTGTACACTTGAATCAGGCACTGTTGCAAAGTTAGCGATGAGGCAGCCTTTTGTCTTATTCAAAGGCCTTACATTTCAAAAACTCTGCTTACCAGGCGCATTTCGCCCAGGGGATCACCATAATAAAATGCTGAGGCCTGGCCTTTGCGTAATGCACGCATCACCTCAATACCTTTGATGGTGGCGTAAGCCGTCTTCATGGATTTAAATCCCAGCGTGGCGCCGATTATCCGTTTCAGTTTGCCATGATCGCATTCAATCACGTTGTTCCGGTACTTAATCTGTCGGTGTTCAACGTCAGACGGGCACCGGCCTTCGCGTTTGAGCAGAGCAAGCGCGCGACCATAGGCGGGCGCTTTATCCGTGTTGATGAATCGCGGGATCTGCCACTTCTTCACGTTGTTGAGGATTTTACCCAGAAACCGGTATGCAGCTTTGCTGTTACGACGGGAGGAGAGATAAAAATCGACAGTGCGGCCCCGGCTGTCGACGGCCCGGTACAGATACGCCCAGCGGCCATTGACCTTCACGTAGGTTTCATCCATGTGCCACGGGCAAAGATCGGAAGGGTTACGCCAGTACCAGCGCAGCCGTTTTTCCATTTCAGGCGCATAACGCTGAACCCAGCGGTAAATCGTGGAGTGATCGACATTCACTCCGCGTTCAGCCAGCATCTCCTGCAGCTCACGGTAACTGATGCCGTATTTGCAGTACCAGCGTACGGCCCACAGAATGATGTCACGCTGAAAATGCCGGCCTTTGAATGGGTTCATGTGCAGCTCCATCAGCAAAAGGGGATGATAAGTTTATCACCACCGACTATTTGCAACAGTGCCCGTCGATGAGCCTCCGTTTCCGCCCCTGTTGCGCATGGTGGCCGCGCAACTCAAGATGCCAGTGGAAAGTTGGAGCGAGTACGGCCAGCGCGAACAGACACGGCGGGAGCACTTGGTCGAGCTGCAAACGGTTTTTGGGTTCAAGCCCTTCACCATGAGCCACTATCGGCAAGCCGTGCATACATTGACCGAGCTGGCCTTGCAGACCGACAAAGGCATCGTGCTGGCGAGCGCACTTGTCGAGAATCTGCGGCGGCAGAGCATTATCCTGCCCGCCATGAATGCCATCGAGCGCGCAAGCGCCGAGGCCATCACCCGTGCCAACCGACGCATTTACGCGGCGCTGACCGATTCTTTGTTATCACCCCACCGTCAGCGCCTGGACGAACTTCTCAAGCGCAAGGACGGCAGTAAAGTGACGTGGCTGGCATGGCTGCGCCAGTCGCCTGCCAAACCGAACTCTCGCCACATGCTCGAACATATTGAGCGCCTGAAATCCTGGCAAGCACTTGATCTGCCCGCAGGCATCGAGCGGCAGGTTCACCAGAACCGCCTGCTCAAAATCGCTCGTGAAGGTGGCCAGATGACGCCTGCTGATCTGGCAAAGTTCGAGGTGCAACGACGCTATGCCACGCTGGTAGCGCTGGCCATCGAAGGCATGGCCACCGTCACCGATGAAATCATCGACCTTCACGATCGCATCATCGGCAAGCTGTTCAACGCGGCCAAGAACAAGCATCAGCAGCAGTTCCAGGCTTCCGGCAAGGCGATCAACGACAAGGTGCGGATGTATGGGCGCATCGGTCAAGCGTTGATTGAGGCCAAGCAAAGCGGCAGCGATCCGTTCGCCGCCATCGAGGCCGTTATGCCCTGGGACACCTTCGCCGCCAGCGTCACCGAAGCGCAAACATTGGCGCGGCCTGCCGACTTTGATTTCCTGCACCACATCGGTGAAAGCTATGCCACGCTACGCCGCTACGCGCCGCAGTTCCTGGGCGTGCTCAAATTGCGGGCTGCGCCCGCCGCCAAGGGTGTGCTCGATGCCATCGACATGCTGCGCGGCATGAACAGCGACAGCGCGCGCAAGGTGCCCGCCGATGCGCCAACCGCATTCATCAAGCCGCGCTGGGCAAAGCTGGTTCTGACCGACGACGGCATCGACCGGCGTTACTACGAGTTATGCGCCCTGTCGGAGCTGAAGAACGCGCTGCGCTCCGGTGATGTCTGGGTGCAGGGTTCTCGCCAGTTCAAGGACTTCGACGAATACCTGGTGCCGGTCGAGAAGTTCGCCACTTTGAAGCTGGCCAGCGAATTGCCGCTGGCAGTGGCCACCGACTGCGACCAATACCTGCATGACCGGTTGGAATTGTTGGAGGCGCAACTCGCCACAGTCAACCGCATGGCTGCGGCCAACGACTTACCGGATGCCATCATCACCACCGCGTCAGGCCTGAAGATCACGCCGCTGGACGCGGCAGTACCAGACGCCGCGCAAGCCATGATCGACCAGACAGCTATGCTGCTGCCGCACCTCAAAATCACCGAGTTGCTGATGGAGGTCGATGAATGGACGGGCTTCACCCGCCACTTCACACACCTGAAGACCAGCGACACGGCCAAGGACAAAACCTTGCTGTTGACGACGATCCTGGCCGACGCGATCAACCTGGGTCTGACCAAAATGGCCGAGTCCTGCCCTGGCACCACCTACGCCAAGCTGTCTTGGCTGCAAGCCTGGCACATCCGCGATGAAACCTATTCGACGGCGCTGGCCGAGCTGGTGAATGCGCAGTTTCGGCAACCCTTCGCCGGCAACTGGGGTGACGGCACCACGTCATCGTCGGACGGCCAGAACTTCAGAACCGGCAGCAAAGCAGAAAGCACTGGTCATATCAACCCGAAGTATGGAAGCAGTCCAGGACGGACTTTCTACACCCATATCTCCGACCAGTACGCGCCCTTCAGTGCCAAGGTGGTCAACGTGGGCATTCGTGATTCAACTTACGTGCTTGATGGCCTGCTGTACCACGAGTCGGACTTGCGCATCGAGGAACACTACACCGACACGGCAGGCTTCACCGATCACGTGTTTGGCTTGATGCATTTGCTGGGATTTCGCTTCGCGCCGCGTATCCGTGACTTGGGCGAAACCAAGCTATTCATCCCCAAGGGCGATGCCGCCTATGACGCGCTCAAGCCGATGATTAGCAGCGACAGGCTGAACATCAAGCAAATACGCGCCCATTGGGATGAAATTCTGCGGCTGGCCACCTCCATCAAGCAAGGCACGGTAACGGCTTCGCTGATGCTGCGCAAACTCGGCAGCTACCCGCGCCAGAACGGCTTGGCCGTGGCGTTGCGCGAGCTGGGGCGCATCGAGCGCACGCTGTTCATTTTGGATTGGCTGCAAAGCGTGGAGCTGCGCCGCCGCGTCCATGCGGGGCTGAATAAGGGCGAGGCGCGCAACGCGCTGGCCAGGGCGGTCTTCTTCTACCGATTGGGTGAAATCCGCGACCGCAGTTTTGAGCAGCAGCGCTACCGGGCCAGCGGCCTCAATCTGGTGACGGCGGCCATCGTGTTGTGGAACACGGTATATCTGGAGCGTGCCACCAGTGCTTTGCGTGGCAACGGCACGGCGCTGGACGACACATTGTTGCAATATCTGTCGCCGCTGGGGTGGGAGCACATCAACCTGACCGGCGATTACCTATGGCGCAGCAGCGCCAAGGTCGGTGCGGGGAAGTTTAGGCCATTGCGACCGCTGCCACCGGCTTAGCGTGCTTTATTTAATGAGATGGTCACTCCCTCCTTCCCAGTACTATGCTGAGGACAGGCTTTCATTCGGAGAACCATCATGGAAAACATTGCGCTTATTGGTATCGATCTGGGTAAGAACTCTTTCCATATTCATTGTCAGGATCATCGTGGGAAGGCCGTTTACCGTAAAAAATTCACCCGACCAAAGCTAATCGAATTTCTGGCGACATGCCCGGCAACAACCATCGCGATGGAAGCCTGTGGCGGTTCTCACTTTATGGCACGCAAGCTGGCAGAGTTAGGGCATTTTCCAAAGCTGATATCACCGCAATTTGTCCGCCCATTCGTTAAAAGCAACAAAAATGACTTCGTTGATGCTGAAGCTATCTGTGAAGCAGCATCACGTCCATCTATGCGTTTCGTGCAGCCCAGAACCGAATCTCAGCAGGCAATGCGAGCTCTGCATCGTGTCCGTGAATCCCTGGTTCAGGATAAGGTGAAAACAACTAATCAGATGCATGCTTTTCTGCTGGAATTTGGTATCAGCGTTCCGCGAGGTGCTGCCGTTATTAGTCGACTGAGTACCCTTCTTGAGGACAGTAGTTTGCCTCTTTACCTCAGCCAGTTACTGCTGAAATTACAACAGCATTATCACTATCTTGTTGAGCAGATTAAAGATCTGGAATCTCAGTTGAAACGAAAGTTGGACGAAGATGAGGTTGGACAGCGCTTGCTGAGTATTCCCTGCGTTGGAACGCTGACTGCCAGTACTATTTCAACTGAGATTGGCGACGGGAAGCAGTACGCCAGCAGCCGTGACTTTGCGGCGGCAACAGGGCTGGTACCCCGACAGTACAGCACGGGAGGTCGGACGACATTGTTAGGGATTAGCAAGCGGGGCAACAAAAAGATCCGAACTTTGTTGGTTCAGTGTGCCAGGGTATTCATACAAAAACTGGAACACCAGTCTGGCAAGTTGGCCGACTGGGTCAGGGAGTTGTTGTGTCGGAAAAGCAACTTTGTCGTCACCTGTGCTCTGGCAAACAAGCTGGCCAGAATAGCCTGGGCACTGACGGCGCGACAGCAAACTTACGAAGCATAAAGGCAGAAATACACCAGTTTAAACAATCATTCATCTGGTTTTGCGAATACTGATATTGATGATACTAACGGCCCACCGGCCTGTTGAGGAACCTGTAAAACGGAAAGGCTCATTGAAGCCGTATATTTTCTGGAGGTTCATCAGGCGCGGAACTCATCGAGGCGCGGGAATAAAATCCCATTCAGACGCCGGATAGATTCAAGCAAGCCAACTTGTCGTCAAAATCGGTGTTGCAAAAACGGGAGTGACCATAGATTCCGTTTTCTGAGACGACCCCAGATTGTCGTCTATGGCTGAAATCAACGAGTCTGGCGTGTACCGATAGACCAGCGAATGCACTCTAGTAGCGTCGATGCCGGTGACTCGGTAATTGAGATCCAAAGAGCGACTTTCTGAAATGCCGTTCCATCTGACCATACTGGTGACGGGGCCAAAGGGCGCTCGCTCGATCTGGCTTGCCAGGCTTGTTGTGGTGCCTGCTTGTGTCGTTGCCACCTCGATGACGTCACCGGCTAAATCACGGGTGTAGGAAACCTCACGACCACTGGGATACGTGATCTTCGTGATGAGGCCTGCACCATCGTATTGGTACTGGGTAGTAAGGCTCTGCCCGTGGGTTTCCCAGGTCTCGTAAGCCAACCATCCTTCGGGTGTATAGCCATATCTCCGGACACCGTTGCCATCATCGACTGAGGTCAAGCGGCCCATGCCGTATGGTGAGGTTGCTTCGTCGTACCCGTACAGAATTGGCGATTCGCCAGCGACACCGCTGGATGCCTCGATGATCCGGTTCAGCGCGTCGTAGCTGTAGCTTGTGGTTTGTCCCTTGGCCGTCTTGCGCGTTGCCACGTTACCGGCTTCGTCATAGGTAATGTCGGTGGTGCCGGTGTCCGGGCTCCGGACCTGAGTCACTTCGCCAAAGCCGTTGTAGCTGTAGTAGGTCAGGCGCGAACGAGGGTCGGAGACACGGTAAACATCGCCGGTATCCTTGTAGAGCACCTGCGTGACCTTCCCGAGTGGATCGGTCGTTTGTGTCCGGTGATGGAAGCCGTCGTACTTGTAGGAGTGTGTGTTACCAGAGGGACTGGTCTCCTGTATCAGGTTTGCCACCACATCGTAGGAAAACGATGACTGATTGCTATAGGCGTCGGAGACACTGGAGAGCCAGCCGATTTCGTTGAAGATCCGGCGCTCTATCCAACGGGTCTGGCCCAGCGCATCGAGCAGTCGCTCTTCTACTGGGTTCCCGAGGTCATTGAGCTCAAGCTCGCGCCGGTTGCCCTGTGCATCTGTTTCCGCCACCAGCCGATGTGCAGCGTCGTACTCATAGCTGACGGTTGCACCATTTGGCTTAGTCAGCGAGCTCAGGAGGCCCACAGCATCATAGTTGTAGGCCGTGGTTCCTTCTGGTCCAGTGGAGCTGACAAGTCTTCCTCTGGCGTCATAGGTGAGGGTTTGGGTTACACCGTTGACGCCCTGAATGGTCCCGGCGCGACCGTTCGCGTCGTAGTCACCAAACTGCATCACCTGCCCCAGCGCGTTTGTTGTCCGGATCAGGTTGCCCTGGTCATCGTAGTCAAATGTCGTAACATCGCTGACGTCGGTGCGCGGACCATCAACCGAGGCCAACAGGCTCGGCTTTCCTGTACCAACAGGGGCATAGGTGTAGGTCCATGTCCGGGAAGCGCCCGAGCTGCGATCTGTGACCTTGCGGCTTATCACCCGGAGATGAGTGTCGTAGGTAAGCTCAGTGATCCTGGTTGGTTCCGTGATTTTTGCAGGGAGCGACTTGGAAGGAAGCCAGTCGGTCGTAACCTTGCCCCCATCCTGGTCTATCTGGGTGGTTTCCAATCCCCGGTCGTTATGGGTGAACGTGCGCTTCTGTCCAGCACGATCTGTAATGCTGGAGACGAGGCCTTTGCTGTCGTAGACGTAGGTTTCCTTGCCTCCCACAAAGCCGGTACACGGCGCACCCTCAACAACATCAGGCTTGAGCATCCCGTTGTGACGGCTGTAGGTATATCGCTGAACGTGGCCGAGGGCGTTGGTGACAGAGACGCTTCCGTCAGCGTTGTAGCTTACCTGAGTCTTCTCTGCGCCCCCGGCGTGTTCACTTAGAACTGCCATCCCCTGAGCATCATATCCCCATGTGGCGAAACGGTTGCCGTTCTCGTCCACCAGCCCAGAGAGCAAACCCGGTGCATTCGGGTCATCGTAGAGATAGCTGCGGCTCGTATTGTCCTGGTAGATCACTTCCGCCAGCTTGCCAGCGCTGTTGTACTGGTACTGAATACTGCCACCAGCAGGATCGGTGACACTGACCATGCGGCCATCTTGATGCTGGAACTGGATGTTGCGGCCAAAGCCGTCAGTGATCGAGGATAGCTCTCCGTTCAGATAGCTCAGGGTGATGTGATTGCCGTTGGGCTTCTCGATGCCGGTCAGTCGTCCGGTTTCATCATAGGCCTCGACTACCCCGTCAGATTGAGTGTAACGCCAGCCGGTAGCATCCTTCGTCAAGGTATCATCGGTTTTCCATGTTGGCACCCAGACAGAGGACGAGTTGTAGAACGCGAGTTGTTGCCCTTCTGGCCGGTGCAGGACAACCATGTTCTCACCGTACTTCGAGGCGTTGACCTCGACGCTCCGCGAGTAGGTATGCCGCCAGCCGCCGAGCTCTTCATCAGGAAGGTGGCTATTGTAGTATCTGGTGAATGTGAAAGGGTCGGAGCCTCCGCTTTGATAATCCAGTTCAGCCTGGAACTTGTTGCCGGTGCCAAGATGGATAGGGTTCCCTACACACATGGTCGTTGTTGGTAAGCCGAGATCCCTGTCCAGGAACGGTGTTTTATCCATCTCACCCGGCAGAACATAGGTTGAGCGCCAGTAGACCGTAGCTGGGTCGCCAGTGCAGGTAGTGGGGTCATAATCGCCAGTAGCACCTAGATACTTAAAACAGATCCTGGAGACATAACGGCCATCACCATAACTGGCAACCGGATAAAGCGCATCCCCAACTGGCGTTCCCTTCCCTTGCTCCTCACCAGAGCGATAATTCTTCATGAAGGAATGCGCGTCTATGATGGTGTTGAAGCGCATTTTGTCTACTTCGGTGCTCACGGCTACAACCCGCCATTGTGCAAAAGCAACGCATGGCAAAGTTGCGAGCACCACAACGGCCAATGACCGCAGGTTTCGCATCAGTAAAAGGGAAGGTCTCGATCTCATTTACAGCTCCAGTTTTTATGCTGGAGCTATTTTCAGGTGGGAGAGTCGTTATCAACGACTGCGTTTTTGCCCTTTTAGGGTATGAATACGTGATTTGGAGAGGTTGTGTATTCAGAACAAATGAGAAGCAGGTTACTCATTTCGCTCAAACACTGTGACAAGAACACGTTTTTGGTTGTCGTCGTTGATCACCATCAGGTACTTGAACTTGGAATCTCTATGGCCCCAGACTTCCACGTTATCTACGCGGCCATACTTTCTGGCTTTATGGCGAGCCACTTTCTCGTCAAAGGGTTGAACCTGTAACTCTGGATGCTGGAGGCGACCAACGAGTGAGGCCCACGGTTTTTTAGGGTCTCCAGAGGTTATCCGGGCCTGATACTGATCGATGGCATGTTGAGTAACAAGGACGGGACCAATGGCCGGTGTAGAGATTTCGTCATGGGTTTGAGTATAGGCTTGCTTGTCCACATCGAGGAGCTCAACGTTGCCCTCACCCGGCTCATCCATAAACTCCATGCTCTGCGAAACTTCAATAGTAGCGCCCTTTAAACGTCCAGTGAGGCAAGCCGCAAACTTGAATGCAAACTCCTTGGTGGATTTGCCCAGCGCCAGCTTTTTAATCGCACCTTTGGATACCACCAGCTTGTAACCAGCACCAGCACCTGGCTCTCTGCAAAAAACCTGTTTGTCCAGCGCCAGATAGCGAATGGCTACGAGCTCAGCCAAAAGATCTGCCTCCTCGTTGTCAAAATCAATACGAACATCAAGGATGCCTTTCCGTTTTGTACCAACGCGCCAGAATACAAGGGCTGAATTATTAGAAGTTTTCTTCGAGACAGTAGTCAGTGTCATCATGGTCTATTTCTCCATTATCGGGATAATGGTCGGCATCGCCGCCAGCACCCCTATTCGTTAGGGTTCATTTAGATGCTACCACGGGTTTTAAAAATGCAACCCCTAGTGCCACTCTATTTGTGGTCCCAAGTATTTTTATAAGCTCGGGCTAGGCGTTTCTCTATCACTTCTGACAAATTGCAACCATCGACTTCTGCCAACCGCTTCAAAATCCTGTGGGCTTTATCGCTTATAGTTATGCTTTTACCAACACCATATCCCCTTCTGCGACGTTGCCTAATTGATGTCCCGAGTTTATTGATTTGCTCTGCTGTCAGATATTTATTAATCCATTCAGTGAGTTCTGATGGTGATCGCCCCATGCTGTTCAGGCTGTCCACGGCTTCAAGTTTCTTATCGAATGGGACGTCACGCCAGAAAGCTGGGCGCGAAGCAGCTCTGAGGAGATAGATCGCCGTAGCCTGAGCATCTTCATTGGATACTTTCAAAAAAACACCTTTACCGTTACATGTCACACCAACTTCATCGTGACATGTAACACTTCAAACTGCAAGTATAAAAAAAGGCCAGCTATTGCTGGCCTTTACGTTCATTATCGCAGTTACTCTTTAGGCGTTGTGATGCTTTTTTTCCTTCTGTTTCTCATGGTAGAGATACAGACTGCCGCCAGTGACGACAGTGAAAAAAATGAGCAACCCCAACATGCCTAATGTGAAAGCGTCCATTTGACCCCCTTAGGAATTGCTGACCTTGGTTAAGATTATACCATAGATCCACAGGATAACCCCAATGACCAACACCAAACCGGCTTCTTTGACGGTTATAGTGTCCCCAGATACAGCCAATCCTACAATACCGACACCGATGGCTGTTACGGCGACCTTACGCAGGTCTTCACCGATAGCTCCCAGAGTCTTCTTGTCAGGAGAGAAAAGACGCACAAACCACGTCTTAATACGCAAAAACTTTTTCATGATTACCTCCATAGTTGAAGAGGAGGCGAATCATGCCCGAGAGGGCATGAACACCCCCTCAGGGTTAAAGTTTTAGGCAGACAAAGCTGTTGGCTTCGCCTTGTTCATCTTCATTGAGTTAATGATCTTCGTCGCTTCATCAGCAAACGGGCCAGTAACTTGGATAGGCTCCCTTCTTGCGAAGGAGGCTGTCACCATCATTCTCTGGCCGTGCATCAGATGACGATACCGAGACCGCATAAGCTCAACGTAGGCCGCAGAGTCCCCCTCCCACCCCTCAGGGGGAGAAAAGGGGCACACCGCGTCGTTACCAGGCGTTGTATCAACCTTCGAGACATCAATGACGGCCATACTCAGCTCTCCTTCTCGCAATGAAATCGCGCAGGTAGCGAGCATTCGGGAAACCGAGGCTTCCCTGACTCATCAGGACATCGTTCCAGTCAATCCCTTTCGCTCTGGGCGGGATCGGGAGTTTAGGCAGCAGGACGTACACACGAATGCCGCGCTTCTCCAGCTTGGCTTTCAGCACGTTCGCTGACTTCTCACCAGTCACAGACTTATCTTTGTCAGCCCAGATCAGTACGGTGTGAACACCTTCTGGAACCTCGAAGGACTCCATCAGGGTCGCATTGACCGTTGACCAAACCGGGATTTGAGTGACTCGATAAGCTGACAGGGCTGTTTCCAGCCCTTCTGCAACACCCAGGATACCCTCAGTCGGTTCACCGAGGCGGATGGCCGCGCCATTGACATCCAAACCGTCAGGAATGGGCATCATCTTCTTGGCGTTGCCGACCTTGGCTTTTTTACCGTTTTGGGTGAGATAGGTGCGGTGGAGCGTTACCAGGTTGCCTTCCACATCTCGGATAGCGCAGACGATAGCCGGGAATTTCCCAACTTCATTGCCATCTTCGTCGTAGTAGGCCATAGCCGGATTGAACCGCAGACAGTCTGTTTTTTCTACTTCATCAACCTTGAACAGAAGCTCGCGGTTTTTGAAGTACAGACGCATTGGCTCAGTCACATGACTGGAGAACGGCAAACACTCGTTCCATACCTTCTCGATTTTCTCACGGAGACGAGCACTGTAAGCGCGTTCGCGCTCCATTCTCTTCTCCATTTCTTCTTGGAGCTCAAGCAGCCAAGGCTTAGGTTGTTCACGAAACATCGGAACAACTTTCGGCTTGTTTTCGCTGCTTTGCTCTTCCGGTTGTGTGGCCGCATGTTGTACTTGCGGTGCCGGAGCTTCTACCGTGCGGTTGACCACAGGGGCCGACTCAACATGGTGACTCACCGGCTCAACACCACCGTTCGAGCGAGCGCGGAACTGCGTTACCGTAGCGCCGCGACGTTCCACCAGCCAGGTGTTGCGATGCGTTTGCATAGGTTGTTCTCTCACAACATTCCCCTGCTCGTCCTTAACTTCAACGACGACAGTTACAGGCTCGCGCCCGAGGTTTGTCATGACGATCTCATCCCCATACTTGGCTTCACTTTCACCAATGGCTCTTTCAAGATCCACGCCCCAGATGGTGCGTTCCAAACCGCTCTTGTCACGGATGAAGGCAAAGTAGCTGAGCTCGTTGTCTTCGTTATGCTCATAAGGAGCTTTACCGTGGGCAATCAGAGTACCGGCAATGGATTTTTTACGATTCTTGGAATCGAGAACCTTGTTATTCACCTTCATAGGCTCTTGCTGAACAGGCGCTTTGGCCTGGACAGGAGCTCGTGTCGGTGCAGCGGCTTGTTGATACTGGGGTTGCTCTTTCTCAACGCCCAGATAATCACCAACCTCGCTCAGGCACTGTTTAAAGTCCCAGTTATTGAGCCACATCAGCAGCTCAAAACCATCATGATTGGCACCGCATGTATTGCATACGCCGCCACCAGTCAGGTGGGCATCCTTGAACAGTCGGAAGCCATCTTTCCCGCCGTGGATAGGACAAGAAACATGACGACCAGGTTTACGGAGAGCTGGTTCAAGATGGGGCGCTAGGGCCGCCAGGATGAATAGCCAGTTTCCGTTTGCAGCTTCACGAACGGTGTCAGCTTTGTAGTAAGACATAGGTTTTCTCCTTAGCGTGAACCCCAGCATCGAGGCTTCCTTAAACCCCCGTCGCCAGGGTTTTAAGGAAACCCCGACACCGGGAGAATGTGCCAAGGAGGCTCCCCAGCCGGGGAGAACTCCCCGGCGAGGGGTTTAAAAAGGTCGCCCCCGAAACGGAGGCGAATTTTGTGAATATCACAAGCACAAATGAGTGCCATCTTCCGAGGCCATCATGATTGTGACATCTGCGGTTACAGGATCTGACTTAATCACAACCTCAGTGGGTTTGAAAAAGCCATCTACAGTGGGCATGGGGTAATAAAGACGAATCTTTCCCCAATTCTTGTTGTCGGTAAAAGCGACCTTTGTTTGAGCAACACAAAGCTGCAAAAACATGAAAAGGAAGTCTTCTACCGAGTGCTTACCATCTGCACCAAATACTCCATCGACAATTGCCGGGGTCACTGCCACATTGGTCAGGAAACCAGCTTGTTTACCGATGGAAGATTGGTCCACCAGCAGACCATCATTGATGGCTTGTTGACGGATTTGGGCGAGGTCCAATTTAGCTACTTGGTTCATAAGGTGTACTCCAAAGTTAATGGGTACACCTACCCCGTGCGGGGAAGTGTACCCGCATGGGTTATTGAAAGGTCACGGCCAAAGCCGAGCTTTAAGGTTCCGAGTTTTACGCTGGCTGAATGCGCCAAAGAACGGTCGGAGGAAACGAGTCAGCGACACGCTTCACATTCGCGTAAAGAGTGTCCTTAAAGACACGCTCTAAGCGACGACCACCTTGACGATAAACCAACTTAAAGTCTTGGAATTTGTTCATGGATACCTCCAGAAATAACGGGAGGTATCTCCAGCAGGAGATAGACTCCCGCAGGGATTAATAAATTAACGTTAATTTGCTGTTTGTTTTTGGCGACCAGCTATCGCACGCTTTCGCCCTCAGGGAGGACAAAATCTGCTTACTGATGGCTTAACCATGAGTAAGAAGACTTGGGAAGTAAAGCAGGGGTTTCCCCCTGCCTTGTTATGCCGCTTTGAGGTGGCGAGAGAAAAAGTCCCTGGTTTGCTGGATAGCGCCCCGGAGAAGTTCTCGTCTGTAGCCAGCGTAGCTCTTGTCATCACTGGCAACGGTCAAGCCGTGCAGACTCTCTTCACCCAGGACAATCTCGTTTTCACGAGAGAGTACCTCAACACGTAGGCCAAGCACTCGCTCTTTCCCTTCCAGGATAGAACAAATTGTTTGGTCTCTTACTTCGTCATCCCAGTGGCCCATATCGAAATCCCGCTCAGGGAGTTCAGTAACACGCACCAGGTAGTTTTCAGTGGCCCGTTCCCAAACCACTTCATCTTCGCATGGAGAGGCCTCGATCAGCGAGTACCCGTCCGCTTCGAGCTTCTTGGAAAGACTTTTTACATCATCCGCCAGCTCCAGCACAAAGCGTTCCCAGAGGTCTTGCCAGCGCTCGACCATATCCTGGTTAATCCCTTCAATGCCGGTGCCAATCATGGAATCATCATCAGGGAAGATCCCTGTGAAGTCCACGTTGTCGTCGATGTTCATGCAGTTCCAATGGCTGTAGTGATGCCCGTGACTATTCCGAGTAATGGACAGGTCACAGGAACCATATTCGCGGAGGACAGAAAGCATATTCTCAATGTCTTTCTGTGCCATCAGGTTCTTCACGCGGCTGACAGCATCCACTTGGCCGGGCTCAGTGCTGAATAGGCGATTCATGAGAGCTTTGACGTCATCAACGCTCAAATCCCCGTAGAAGGCTACGCCATCCCCCTGGCAGTATCCGAGACTGTACTCAATCGTCAGATCATCCGGGTATCCACACTTAACCAGTTCGTTTTGAAAATGCTGTTTAATCATTGGTATCTCCTTAATTTCAGAGGGAGACACCATCCCCTCAGGGACCGATGTCCCCCGTGGGGTTAATGTTTGGGTTAAGAAGCCTTGCGGCTTAATTCAGTATCAAATCGAGGACCTTTGAGAACCGCAGTTTTCATAACCTCGAAGTTTCTTGGGTAACGCAGCTTTGAAACTGCGCCAGCTCGGATGTCGGCAGCCTCACTTGGAGAGACTAGCCTTAACCCTTCGCTGGTTTCAGCGTAGAACCAACCGGCATAACGCTCATAGGCATTCTGCTGGTACTGTTCAGTCGCCATATTCTTCCGGATCGCCTCTGTTAAGGCCTCAACAACACCGTCATCTTTCGTGATGATGTTGAAAACATGAGAGACGGTCAGGAAGTTCCCAAAGAAGCAGGCTGCCCCAAGCCAAGGCTGGAACATTTCGCCATTTCGCCCCGTCCTCACCATTGGTTCAAACGGGTATGGGCGATAACAGTGATACTGCTCAAACATCGGGTCAAGAACGTTGTCACCCAGGACATCCAGTAAAGTCTGAATGCTGTCCGGGTCTTGGCCTGCCCACTTACTCCCATTGCTGAGAATCAGTGTTTTACCGTCAGTACGCTCCAGAGCTTGTTCAAAGTTAGACATAGTGCATTCCTTTTGGTTAGGACGCACCACACCCTCTCGGGATGATGCGCCCGAGTGGGTTAGTTGAGAAGGCTTAGCCGTCAAGTCCGTAAATTACGGCGGAGCCGGGCTCCATCTCGACAACTTGTGCGCTTCCTTCTTCTATCAGCTCCTGCATGTAACCAGACTCAGCATCCGGATTACGTTCGCAGTGTTCGTCCCAGCGTTTCAAAAGCCCTTCTGTGGCTTGTCCGTGGGTCTCACCAAGGCCGATAAACTCATAGTGTCCTGTGTTTACGATGATCACCACCATAGCTAGTGCTCTCCTACAGGTCACTTGGTACATACAGGTCATCTTTGATGGCAGAAAAATCGACAGGAGACTGGTCCCCATAGGTTCGATTCACGCCACCAGCATCATCGACACTGACAAAAACCGTGCGGAGTAAACCGCTGGGCTTTGCAGGGTAAACGATGCTGACATGCTGACCTTTGTACTGTTCTGACAAAGTGCTTTGAAGCTCATCAACCGAACGGAATTTCCGGTCGCGGCCAAAGTCCTTAATCTTGATGTCGCCAGGGATTGGATTAGTCATCGTTACCCCCTGCCAGCAGTTTATCTACTGAATGGCCGAGTCCGTTACCAAACCATTTGTCCAGAGCGTCGATTTCCGGGAAGTCCGATTTCACCTGAGCAACAACACGTTCCATTTTGCTGAGAGCATCCTGGAACTCAAGGCCATTACCTGCGGCCACCTCAAGTTTGCACTTGATGTAAGCGGAGTAGGTATCACAGGCCTTAACCAGTGATTGTTCATAGCCACCGGGAGCGAAGGCTATGGCGACTGCATCCTGGAGTTCTTCGGGAAGAGTCTGGATGAGTTTGTCCTCTGCGGCCTTTTCCAGTCGTTCAAACTCACGCTGCAAAACAGCGTTTGCTTTCTTGACCGGTGTTACAACATCCGAACAGAGAACCTCGGCTGCATCATGCAACGAAGCATGAGCAAGCATGACTGCCAGATCCACCGACTTCCCTTGCTGAATGGCAATATTGCCAGCCAGGTAGGAAAGCAGGGTAACAACAGCGCTGTGTTCCAACACAGACTCCGGTTGAACAGAGTGCATCAGTGACCAGCGTTTGATCAGGCGTTGGCGCAAGGCCAGAGCTAGAAAGCCGAAATTTGAATTAGACATAGTGCCTCCAAAATTGGTTGGAGGTACACCAAAGCCGACCGGGCCTTGGTGTACCCGGTTGGGTTACTTAGTTATCTCGGGTCAAGCTGCTTAGCTATAGCGAGTAAAAACGGATGGAATGGATGATCTTGCGGGACACCCCCAACAAGCTCACGGGCTAAACCGACTGAGTTTGTAGCCAACACCTCTTTGACGGCCAGAATGATTTCATTGTCGATTTCATCCTGGGTCTTTCGTTGTTGGTCCACCAGCCGACTTAACTTGTCTAGGCTCATGCTTCTCTCCTTTGTTTGTGGGAGAGAACCCAGGAGGGGTTTCCTCCCGAGGGGTTAGGTTATTGCTGTTTTGGGCCAGCTACCGTTATAGCCAGCAAGCGCTGACAATGAACAAAGAGTATGACAGCCACCTAAAAGGGTAAAACGCTGTAATTGCCCTTTTGGGGTGCAAAAGAAAAAGCCCTTGTCGGAGGGCTTTTTATGCGGCCAAGGACAAGCCTTGCTGTCCTCTTTGCAACTCTGTGTCGTCGCGGCGATGTAAGCGTTGAACCGCCTTGATCATCGTTCTGACATGTCGCTCCAAAGAGGCTGGATGGCGTTTTGACAGTAGGTTGATCCAGTCGAGATAGATAGCAAGCGCGGAACCTTCGGTTAGGGCTGCCTGTATCGCCTCATACTGCCCTACGGCACTCTGGACCACATCATTCACCCACTGGGCGTCAGTATTGTCCAAGAGCTCGCAGAGGGCCGTATAAGCCTTCCTTCTGGTCGCGGCCATGTAACGACGAATGTTGGCGTTTCCGCTCCCCTCTCGCCCTTCCATGACGCTCATACAGAATGCGCTGGAGTAACAAAGCATCGCGTCAGTCACGTAGTTAAACCGTAAGCGTCCGGGCAACTACACCTATCTTTTAAAATTCCATGGTAACAGGCTGTCTATATCCGGTGCTGGTTGGCACAGTTCATTAAGGCAAGCCATGATGTAATCAAATGGCACTAAGCCATTAACCTTTGCGGTTTCCACAATGCTGTAAAGCGTGGCACTGGCATGAGCCCCATTAGCTGTCTGACTGAATAACCAATTTTTTCGACCAATCACAAACGGTTTTACCGCTCGCTCTGCACGATTATTATCAATACTCAATCTGCCATCATCAACATAACGAATAAGTTTGTGCCATTGATTAGCCAGGTAATTAGCCGCCTCTATCAGTTTGGTATTACCCACTAAATTCGGTTGGTTTTGCTCAAGCCATGCTTTTAGCTTGTCCAGTATAGACACACTGACTGCTTGTCTTGTCGTGTATTTATCATCCGCACTTTTATCTTTAACGCGTGACTCAACGCCGTACAGTTTTTGGATAAGGCTCAATACCACATCCGCTTTGCCGGTTTTATTTTTACCTTGCAGCTTTTTGGCTTCAATAAATTTACGACGCGCATGCGCCCAGCAGCCAGTTAAGGTTGCCTGTGTTTTTTCATAAGCTTGATAACCATCTACGTGCAAGTACCCTTGATATCCATCAAGATAATTAACCACGCACGCGGCCGCGCGACTATTGTGAAAATCGTAAAGCACGATATTAGGGATAGGATTATTCGGGTCTGGTGAATCTCGACCTGAGCAATACACCCACATGTAGCTGTTCACTTTATCGGATTTCACCACCTTTAATGGCGTTTCATCGGCAAACAGCGTGGGCTGCTTTAACAGCTCGGCTTTAAGTCGCTCAACTAGTGGCGCGAAGAGTGCGGCGGATTTGTCTATCCAGCTGCTCATGGTCTGGCGACTGAGCTCAATACCGTATTGCTTGAACATCGCTTCCTGGCGATAAAGCGGTAACCCGTATTGGTATTTACTGGTGATAAGCTGACTGAGCAAACTGCTCGTCGCGATACCTTTATTAATCGGCATTGCAGGCATTGGTGCTTGTTTTATTGGCGTATTCGTCGAGGATTTATCACAGTGACGGCACGCGTATTTAGGCCGAATGTGCTCAATGACTTTTATTTGCGCTGGGATAAACTCAAGCTTTTCTGACTTATCTTCACCCATTTTATGTAGCTCACCGCCACAGCAATCACAGGTTTTATCTTCAATGTCGTGGATAACTTGCTCACGGGGTAAGTCTTTTGGCAGTGGCTTACGCACCGGTTTTTTGCGGGTATAGCTAATGGATTGTTGCTCAGCCTCAACGGCTTCAACAATCTCTTCTACTTCATTGAATAACTCGCCTTGCCCTACAAAGCCTTCAGCACTTTTGCCAAATTGTTTTTGTTGGGCCAGGCGCCAGCGTTCTTCTAGCGCAGCTATTTGCGCATCTTTTTGTAAAGATAATTGCCGCTCATTTTCGAGCAGTTTTTCCAGTTCAGCAATGCGCTGTTGAAGGGCGAGTACATTTTTCATGACGCCTATTTTAAGGCGTCACCAGCGGGTTTCCAGTGCTAAATGAACATCCTTTGATGATCATCAATCGATCGCAAATATTAAAGTAATTGCTTACCTGCTATATCAATTTTACTGTGGCCAATGACATCATAACCCGACAATAACCAGTGTAATTGTTGCTCGGTTAATGTCATGGTGGGTGACATGAGTTTGGGCCATTTGAACTTATGCTTATCTAATCGCTTATACCACAGCGCAAAGCCGGTATTATCCCAATAAAGCAATTTGAGTTTGTCACGGCCTTTATTACAAAAGACAAATAGCGCACCACTGAGCACTGGGAGTTCAAGCTCTGCTTCCACTAAGGCGGCTAACCCATTAATCGATTTTCGAAAATCGACCACATCGGCACATACATAAACGGTGGGCACATCAACAAACATCTTCATGCCATTAGCCCTTTAATAATGGCAACGATATCGGTCGTTGCTAAATCTGCAGGTAGGGTGAGTTGGCCGGTGCGGGTATCAAACTGCAGTGTATTTTGATGAGTGTGCTCGCAGACGTCAGTGGTGGTTTGTTTTAGTTGAATAAAGCGTGATGATGTAGCGCGCGTTGGTAAGGTTATTTTTTGCTGGTTCTCAGCCTGTAAAGCACGTTGTTTATAATAAGTGGTAATCGAGACATTATGATGTTGGCAGAATTCAACATTAGTGCCACTAAACGAGCCGCGTTGTTGAAGTAGCATCTGCCACTGAGTAGTTGTTCTGTATGTTTTCATCACCTGCTCCAAATTTATCATTGAGCAGGTATTTTCAAATAGGCAGATTAATGATGCGAGGTGTGGTTCGCTAGACGGTTACGTTAAACCATCGCTCCTGATGCCGTTTCTGTTCTTCCATTGCTTCCTGGTCAAGTTGCTTCTCGATGAACAACCCCGTCGGAGTACGGTGGTGCAGATGGTACTTGAACGTTAAGTGCAAGTTGACCCACCAGCGTACCGTTGCCAGTCTTCCCTTGATTTTTCGCTTCACCAGATCTTTGTACTTAGCATCGCTAAGCACTTTGACATCCTTGCGCTGTTGGATTCCTTCCATCGTCTGTAGCCCTGTAAGGCCCATCTGGTGGTAGGTTTGACCTCTTTGCATCATACGGTGATACAAAGCGCCTTTTCCTTTCGCAAGCTGGATTGCTCCGAACCGAAGGTAGAACTGCGCTGCACTACCGGGCGTATAATGTCCCTTCAGTACAGACTCCCTTAGTCGCGGGTATTCGTTCCAGATGATGAACGCAGCGGAGTCGGGATCGACTTTCACTTCATCATCTTCTGCGAAGCAAACCACCCTTCTCTTTCCGTCTGCGGTATTGATCACTTGCGCTGCCAACGGGTCATCCCCGCCGTCAAAGTAAGCCATTTCCGCTAACGGATCGGCCAAGCCATCAGAAAGCGAACCATCGCCCCAGCGACCAACCTTCAACCACAATGGCTTCGGAATTGGTGACTGAGGAACGGTTTCACACTGCGGCTCGTCTTCCAGCAAGTCCAGATCACCCATCGACCAAACCCTGTGGTAAATCTCCAGGGCATGGAAAGGCTTATCATTGAAATGATGGAAGGCCCACATGAAGTCGATATGGACTAAAGCCTCTTCCGATATGATCCGGAATTGTGGCTCTGCCATTCGACGGTTCCAGTCGTTATCCTCTGCTTGACCAGTAGCCAGCTTGTATGCCAGCTCATCAGCTCTCTTTTGCTCCATGTAGTCCATGCTGCAACAGACATGAAGCAATCGTTCTAGGAAAACAGGACTGTAAACGTCCGGCTGTATTTTGATGTATCCGCCCTCGTAAATCGTTCGACCTACGGGATGGCGGTCTTCCCATGCGTACCGGCGTTTTGCCAAGTAGCGCTGGATGCGGTTCAGCCCCGACATATAGCCATGCCTTTCAGGGTCCGTGGCAAGCAACGTCTCCATTGACTTATCCAACCCAACAGCCTGGCAAGCCCAGCAACCGAAGCGAGCGCCACAGGCGTCACTGGCCTTCTTCTCTGTTGCCGACCACACGCACTCCCCTGTTGCCGCCTTGTAAAGCTCTGCCGTAGTGACATTGCTCTCCAAGTAACTTGGCAGAGGATATGCTGAGCCCATGCCAGCGGATAGTAAGAACTCCCAGACATCACTCGCCAACCAGTTTTTCACCACATACAGCTCACCCCCATCTTTCGTCTTAATGACGCGATCTGAGCTTCCTCGCTGTTTTGCAATGTTGGCCGCACGAATAGTGCTTTCAGCATCACGACTGCCCAGCAAAAGGCAGACTTTCTGTCGAACCTCTTTGGGAAGCTCTCGCATATAAGCTGCCTTCGCTCTTTTGGCAGAGGTGATTTTTAAATCCTGGCTACACTGGCGGGCCGTGGAGTTGGAAAACGTAGGCAACCCCCTCCCAGTAAGGATTCGGCCCGTCCAACTCTGCGAGATCCCAGGCTTTGCTAGAACGATGGTCAGAGGAAGGTTTTCCTTCGCAATGAAACGCTCCAGCTCGGCCAGTTTCTGATCCGCCAGCCACCTTACCTCTGGGCTTTCGATCAGTGTGTCAGTGTGCAAGATGAAGTGGTGCTGGCTGATGGTCGCCCCACTCCTTACAGCCCGGATCAGGGCCATCAGGAACAGGTGCAAGACCGATTCAGAATCTTTACCACTGGAATAGCCGATCATCATGGTCCACCCATCAATTAAGGCCGTGTGAATGGACTCAACCGATGACGTGATCAACGATGACAGACTGGTTCCTCTACTGGCATCAACGAAGTTCAAATCCTCGTTATCAGTCAGTTCTGACCAAACAGAATCCCACTTATCCCCACGCAAAAGCACTGGGATGGGTTGTTCTGATAGATCAAAGTTTAATGTTTGTTGCATAGGGCCTCCTGGATTAGCAGGGTGCCCATCCCTTCCGGGAAAGCACCCCGGTAGGGTTAAAATTGAATCCTGGCTATCAGACCTGAACTAGCTGCTACTCGACATCTGGTTGTCTTCGTATTGCTGCTTGGCCTGTTTCACCAGATCAATGTCACCGTCTTGCAGCTTTTGAATATCAAGCTGTAGACGAGCCTTGTGTTTCAACAGTTCAGCGACCGCATTATCAATGTGATCAATGAGCGATTGGTTTTTTTGGATGGTGTAACTGTTGAGTTCATCGAGCAGGGGCCATGCAACACTCGAATGAGTGTTGAGCAATGGGTACTCTGCTTCGATCTCACAAACCACACCGTTTGCTCCTTCTCTGTAATGAGGGAACCCGACACGCAGACCGATACGACGATCCAGCGCTGCATTTACAGTACATTCCAAAGAAGTTCGGTTTGAAAAAACATCGTTGACGTTTTTAGACATGCTATATCTCCGTTCAGTTTATGACGGAGCCCCCCTAACAGGAGGTGCTCCCGTCAGGGTTGATAATTTGCTGTTTGTTTTTGGCAGCCAGCTACCGCACTTGAGCGCCTAAGGCACTTTCCGAAGCACCCTGGGAAACCGAGATGCTTGGGAAAGCGCGGGGTTTCCCCCTGCGCTGATTACCCTTTTTAAGGGGCCGGTACGCCGATTTCTCGGCGCACTCAGGTTGAAGCTACACAGTCAAGAACCAACGTTTCATAGGGACGGTGATGTCTATCATCCCGTTTCCACATGGATTCTGGCCCCAGAATCTGTAGGTCGTCTCATAGAAGTCAAACTCAGACAAGGACTGAATCTGCGCTTCTGAGATCGGCTCAAATGGTCCACCGCAACCGATGTGCATATTGAGCCCATAATCTCGAAGCTCTAGCTCTCCGAGATTTAGCGTCTTCCCGCCCACACAAGCAACCAAGTTCTGGTTTCTGACGTCGCCTTCTTTGAACAGCAAAGCTGACTCATCGTAGCTCCCATATTGGTTGGTAAACTTCACAATATGCCCGTGCTTAGGTGAGGTTTGTTCCGACAACTCTTTCAGTAATCGCTTTACGCTTTGAAATCTCGCGTACAGAGCTGGCGTAAACTGCCCAGAGTAGTTCAAGTTTGGGCAGATCATTTCAAGCATCTCATCAGGTACAGATTCAAGCCCCATTTGCGCGGCCAATGGCTTCGCCTTTTTCAGACCTTCCTCAAGCACTCTCTGATTTACAAGTTGTTCTAATGTGTTCATTTGACTCTCCACTTTCGAGAGAGCAATGCAAGCCGTCTCCGGACTTACATTGCCCGTTAACGGCTTTATTGGTTTATCCCAAGAGGTACGGAGCTACGCCAGTCAGGAAGCCCATGACTCCCAACACAGCGCCAACCACGCCCAATTTGATTGACAGTTGGACACTTTGATCCGGATGGTTCCAGAACCACTGCCAGACTTCCCAGCGCCTGGCTCTGCGAACCTCAAGATTTACAGTGTCTTTAAAACGAACACCCAGAGCATCTACCGCATCGTAATCCAGCGCGACCGCCAGCTTTGTGATGGATAAATTCCCAGGGTTGCCCATCGCATACCGGAGAACCTTTGCTTTGGTCTCTGGGTTTACGATCATAACCGGCTCCCTCCTGAAAAAACGGGTCTTGTCTTTTCGCTTGGAATCCATGTTGCGGTTATGGAACCTGGCAATGCAGTGTTGAAGGCCTGAATCCTCGGGAGGTAAAGGCACAACAGTTTCGATTTTCATGATTACTCTCCTTTCGGATAGGCCGGAGCAAAGGCCTTTCGGCATTGCCCCGGTGAGTTACTAATGAACCAAAGATGAAGTGACCATGATTGCGTCTCCGGACATCATTACCGGGAGATATTCGCAAGGCTCATGGCCGCAGCTCTTTTTAGTTCCGTTAGGTGAATAGACAGCCAATTGACCATCCATAATGTTGAAGGGCATCCCCTGTTTTTTCGCTGCCGGTGACAGCTTGAGAGTGCCCTTTGCGTCAACCAATGCCGTTGCCCAATGGAAGTCTTCACCACCGATCACCGGCTGTGATTCATCCACGACTTCGACCATGATTGGCATCATTCCAACCCAGCTCCACAGGCTGTTCCCTAATGCGAGGGCTAAAGCCTCGAACGCGGGAAAGACTACCGATTGCCCGAGAATCTGGTGGGCAATAGTGTCCGACAGACCTTGGATGAGTTCCTCTGGTATCCCTTTCACTCGACAATGTTCTGTCGGTGTAAAGATGCGAGACAACTCCGGCTGTTCTGGATGAACAATGAAAGGTTCGGTACTTCTGCATTTTGCATAGTCCTTACCTATGGTGCCGCAAAACTCATCGTCGCCAGTCAGAAGCTGGCGAGAGAACCCCTTGCCAGCAGCTTTGTCTCTCAACTCCTTCTCAGCCAGATAGTCAAATGACTTCCAACGTTCAGAATCGAGCGGAACTGGCTCCAGGATGTCCTGTATGCGACTTTCCTTGGTGCGAACAGGCTGAACCTTCTCAAGTTCAAACCCGTCGATCCCGTGGGAAAGCGCAACAACACAAAGACGCTTGCGGCGCTCAATAACCCCAAACTCATTGCCGTCGAGAATGCGCTCTTGTAGGGAGTAACCCAACGAAGAGAGCACCGAACGAATCACTTCCATCGAAGCGGTGTTCTGGTACTCAGGCACGTTCTCAATCAGCACAACGGCTGGGTTTAGCGCTTCTACGAATTGCAGGAAGTTGAAGAACATGGCACCTGCCGCCTCATGCGATTCGGCAAACTCCAACTTGTTCTTACTGCGACCTGACTTTGACGCGCCGGTACACGGTATGCCCCCCATCAAAACATCCACCTGTGGTGGGCGTTTGCTGAGATTCACAGCCTGGATTGGCGATTCGATAACAATAGAATCTTCGTTCCAAAGCTCCGGGTTATTTGCCAAAGACGAATCGAGATATTTCCCTTCCATCTCCACGGCCACAGATATGGCACTGGCAATTCCCGCCTTGTGAAAACCGGCGTGAATCGCTTTATCAAGCACACCACCCCCATGAAAGAGGCTGCATACCGAAAGCGATTCTCCATTCTCCAGCTTACTGATAAGCCGGTTGACGCGCTCGATCACTCGCTCTTGTTGATGGTGAGCAGAGATCACAATTGCGCCGTTACGGATGAACACGCGGAGCATCTCTACACCGTCAAAAACGGTAGCAAGCTCCTGCACGGTCAGATCGATGATTGGAGACACCCGGCCATTGCGCTCGCGCTTACTGATGGTGAACTTACCCTCCTCTTTGACGCGAAGCACAACCTGGGAATCTTTCAGCTCCAGATCATACTTCATGCCAGGATAGTAACCTTCACGCAGTAGCTTTTGGCCTTCCAGCCAGACGCGCTTCTTGCCTCGATGTTCTCCTAACTTGGTGTTTACGATAGTAGCCATGAGCTCTCTCCTTTCGGTTGAGAGGCCACTACCGTCCCAATCGGGAAGTAATGGCCCCGATGGGTTTAAAGTGGTTCTCAGTTCACAGCGATGCCGTGAGACTGAATGGCATTAGCAAAGCCAGCCATTTGTTCAGGGAAGGTGTAGCGGTTGATGTCCTGGCTGCGAGCCAGATTGACATGCACCTTCTTCACCTTCGTTTCGTCAGAGTCGTACTTTTCAAGCGCCAGCTTCTCAGCTTCTTCCGGATCTCGGCCCAGCGAGTAGGCGTAAATCACAGAGGTGAAGCCAAGTCCTGAGCCGAATGCGTAGACTTGTTTCTCGAAATGGACGTCAGCGAAATAGATGCTGAATCCGGATTTGAGGTTATGTTTTTCCATGATGCACTCCAAATAGTTTGGGGGCGCACCACGTCCCGAACCGGGCGGATGCACCCGGTTTAGGGTTAGTAGATTGCTCAAGCTGTTACGCCAGCCTGAGCCTTTATTGCTTCAAGCACGATCTCTGCTTCCTTGATAGAACCAGTGCTGTACAGCTTATGCAGCACCCGGCCAAGGTTCACAGAGATCTTTTCTTTCACTTGGAGATACTTGACATAGAAGTCATACAGTTTCTCCGCCTGCTCAAGGTGGGACATGCTCTCAACGGGAATGGTATTCCCTGGATTGCAGTACCACTTTCCGAGCACCTTTTGTACAAATCCCTCTTTGTCTCCTACGAACTGATTTGTGCCAAACACCCCACTGGTTGGTGAGCGTTGAATAACAGAAATCGGATTCGCAAAGCTGGCAAGAGTAGTCATAGTTGTGGCTCCATGTTTGTCAGGGAACCACCAGCCCGAGGGGCAGTGATCCCCCAAGGGTTATGTAGAATGCTGTTTGTTTGGGGAGGCCAGCTACCTCACTATTCACTCTCGACAGAGAGCAAAATCTTGCTTTCCGAGGGGCACAAACTTTCACATGTGAAAGTCGATGCCACTGGGAAAGCAGGGGGTTAACCCCCCGCTTTAACCCGCGCTAAGCGGTTTAGGATAGACTTCACGCCTTCCCTTACTCCAGATGGATCGTAACCTGCTTCATCGCAGCAGACCACAAATGAGAATGGATGTACCTCATCGGACATCACCCAAGCCATCGTTTCCTGCTTGATTTCACTTCCAGCTCGACCATCAGCAAGGACTCTAAGGCTATGCCATAAAAGCCCATCACGTAACTGCCTTACCTCATCATCAGTCCATTCAGGCTTTGGCTCAAATGGAATGACTTCTGCGGTCTTCGGCTCTTCATCCAGGAAGAAAAGCGGCAGCTCAAGCTGGTTTTCCTTCTGGATCATCTTCACTGCATTCATGGTGACTCCTTTTACGGGCACCATGCCCCCACAGGGGCATGAAGCCCCCAGTGGGGTTACAGTCATAGTTACTTCACGCCTGCCAGTTGAGAATTGATGTTCTCTTCCAGCCAGCCTTGAAGCGATTCAAGGTCACGTTTGTCTTCCGTATTGCTGGCTTTACGTGCATCTTCCGACACAGCGCTCAACATGGCGTTAGCCTCAGCAAGTGATTCAACATTGTTCCCAGGGAACACAATCGTTTGACTGTGATCTTTCATGGTCTTCTCCTTTGAGAATGGAGGACCGTCTCCCATCAGGAAGAGCGGCCCCGTGGGTTAAAAGTAAAAATCCTCCAGCTCTTCATGGTCAGGCTTTCGCTCAACTGGTCGAAGCAACTCAGCTTCATCAGCGAACTCAAGCTCAGGATGAAAAGCAGGATGAAATCCTCGATGCCAGACTGGACGGTCATTATCGAGGTCTAAGTAGCAGTGCCTCCCACTGGCTGGGTGATAGCAGTAAAGCCACTGTCTACCACTAACGGTAAACGGCTTCTCTGCACCTCCACATGCCGGTACAAGGTTATCTGCTGCTATATGCGCTACAGCATCCATAGGATCAGTCCTCATCTTCGTCATCACGAACACAAAGATCACGAGCAACTATTTCCGCAGCTATCAACGCATAATCGTTGCCCTGCCAGAACCACCGCTCCGCCAGCTCATAGGCTTCGCTGGAAGGTTCGCCATAACCATGAGCCACCACGTAATCGTGGAACACTTCATGATCAAATGCCTTGCCATCAGCTTCCATGAACCAACCGACAGGGCACTCCAGAATGCGATGCCTTACGACATCTCGCTCTGAATACCCCTCTCTGACGGCTTGCTCCAACATTTCCCGCGACATACCAGGAGGAGTGATGATCTCTATGCTGATCCCGTCACTTCCTGCAAGATTGTCCTCGTATGGAAGACCGGCAAGTGTAAGGTGATTGCGCTTGCACCAGCCGATGGTCCGAAGTATCCGACTTTTGTCAGACTCCCTGGCCGTGTATCGGTTAAGCTGCATAGCCACCTCCAGCACACTCCCCATCTTCGATTTCACTTCCGAGCTCGACCATTCCAATCAGGTCAAGCTGGGTCATGTCCGAATCCAGAGAGCAGTCAATTGCTGACTGAATGATGCCTTTGTGGGCCAAGCCTAAAACGGACTTAATAGTCGAAAGCAGAGACTCGGCTTCGCTCTCGATTTGCTCCAGAATGTCTTTCCATTCCCAGTGCTCAAACGGTTGCCAAACGACCAGATCCTCAGGCTCGTCTCCCCGTTCGACACACTCAGACAAATACTCATAAGCCTTGCACCAATTCTCTTGTTGGCCCAGTTCACTGAGCACTAGAGCGGTAGCATGACCGTATGCGATTTGTTCAACTTTGGTATTGATAGACATAGTGTTTCTCCTCGTAATGGATAGAGGAGCCCCACCCGCAGGAAAGGCTCCTCCGGATGGGTTAAATTTCCAAGGTCACATCGGTTTTTGCTTTAGCGCAGCAAACCAACACTTCCCCTTCTTTGACAAATGCGATGGGCGTCTCGTCATAGGCCACTTGACCTTCGAGTAGACGAACCCGGCACATGCCACAAAAGCCACTGCGACAATGCGTTTCAACAGTGAGGCCTTTGCTTTCGATTTGCGCCAACAGCACATTGTTGCTGGCTTGAAGTTGTACGTTCATGGTCACGCTCCTTTGTTGTTGATGAGCGCGACCAATCCCCTCCGGGATGTCACGCCCCGGTTGGGCTACTCAGCAAGTGCATAGACACCTACCTCGATGCGAATAAAGAACCTGGCATCTTGAAGAACTTGCCTGACCTTTGCTTGCCAGTGGTTGTTCTCTCGATGCTTTGCGTAGGGTTCAATCTCTTTGTAAATCTGCTCCAGCTTCAACGTTTTCCCCTGTAGGGTTCGGCGTATTGCAGCTTTCCACGTAGTCGAAACCATATTGGTTGCTCGACGGTGTACGGCAGCAAGAAGACAGAGCGATGAGGCAACGTCGTTACGACGAAACACCAACAGCTTTTCATGGGCGATACGCACCAGCTTCCCGGAATACTGAGTTCGGTCACTCACACAGTTGTGCTGTGTTTTGATGATCTCATCCACCAGCTTCCCAGGTGCGATACGTTCCACAAGGCTGGACAGGTTGAAATAATCCCCATCGCGCCTCAGGTTTCCCATGAGGATTCCGTAATGCCCTCCTCGCTCACAGGCGTCATGAATATTCATAACGGCCAGCTCAAGGGCTTCAACGAACTCAGGCAAATTCATGCGGCTCATATCCCATTTGTTGGGCTCGCCCCACTGCTTACCTGAATACTGGATCATGTCCCAGTAAGGAGGGTGCCACCAGATCAGGTGTGCAGGCTCTCCGAGGAACGAAAGGAAGTCATCCCGCAACAGGTTGAACCCCTGATGCAAGTCTGTCCCTTTGAAACGGACACCAAGTTCATTGGCAACGTCGATGCTAGAGCCACCCCCAACACTTGGGTCTGCCACCAGCCCGTTCGGCTTTCTCATGTAAGACTCAATGAAGTCTTTAACGATAAAGCCCGAGCAGTTGCCTCGGTACTTGTTGTTTCCGTAAGGCCCCCTGTTTTCGTAGGAGCATACTGATGATTTGAACATGGCGTCCTCCATCATAGATGGGGCGCACCATGCTCCCATCAGGGGCCGGTTCGCCCCTGGTTAGGGATTAAGATCAAGCGTTATCTGCATACCACCAGCTAAGGCGATTGCAATCACGAAAGAAGGTTGCTTCATCAGGAGCCTTCATCATGACCACATCACCTTCGCAGTAGGTGCATAGCTCAAGCGTTGCTTCATTTTTCCAAAAGGCACTGCACCCCGATTCTTGATACACAACCTCCCATTTGGGATGTCGCAAGTACCGATGGAAGAAATCGAGAGTGTCACCATAAGGGAAGTTGAAGCGCTCCATCACTGAACCATTTTCTGTCAGTTCAGGTTTAACCTTGCCGGTTTTCAAGCGCTTCTTGATGATGCGCTGAACCCAACGAAGTCGTGCAAACAGCCGATTGGTGTCTTTCTCGTACCACTGGGGATTACGCTTGCTCCAGTAGAGCTTGGCGAAGATTTCCCCGGACAAATCCTTCATCTGGTTTTCGTTGAGCTCATCAAGAAAACGTCGAGAAGGTTTGTCGTAGTCAAGAACTGCTTCCAAAGCTGATAGGTTTTTCATAGGGACTCCTTATTGCGATTGCGGAGCCCCGTCCCCTCAGGGCTATCGGAGCCCCATAGGGTTAATTAGGGTTAATGGTTGAACGGCGATTTATCGAGGGTTGGTGAATCGAATGGCTTTACCAACGAAATCGGCCATCAGTCGATTCCCAGTAGAGCTGAAATAGCTCTGCCACTCTTTCCAACCACCAACGGATTCCACCGAGCTTGGAGACTCGAAGATACCCCAGATACGCATTTCACAACCTCGTTGCAACACTCGGTTTACCTGGTCAACCAAGTATTCCTTGTTCTGCAATGAAGAGAGGTTGCAAGGCATCTGCATGATCAGCTTTTCAGCTTGCTCGAAGTCGATTTTTTCAATCAACCCCGTGCGGGTATCCACAGAGAATGGAACCACCTGTTGACCGTGGTTAGACCACAACCAATGGGTGATATAGATCGGATTAACGCCAACTTCCGCTGGCACCAATACGCTGCCGCAAGACCGCAACAGCCAGACCAGACGTAAACCATCGAATCGATCCAGAGACTCCACATCGGTAGTGATGTCATCCTGGTAGATTTCAGGCAGCTTATGTTCGGCGGCGAGAGAGATCATTACGGATTTGAGATTGTTCAGATGAGACATGTGTGCTCCTTAAAGTAACTTGGGCACACAGAGCCTGTCAGGCGCAGTGCGCCCTTAGGCTGAGGTTGAATGCTGTTTGTTTTTGGCGACCAGCTATCGCACGTTTCGCCCTCAGAGAGGACAAAATTCACTTTCTCAGCAACCCTCAATGAAGGCCTCTGAGAAAGTGGGAGGGTATTCCCTCCTCACTTTGATTGTTCCACGAGAGCTGTGTGAACAGGAACGCTCAAACTGCCCTTTTCGGGTGCAAAGCTCAAAGACGCATCAACTGCCCCGTCTTTTCAGTTCTTCGACCAGATGTTCAGGCACCTTACTCGCAGTACAGGCCAGCAATACATCGAGGCCTACCGGCTTGTGAAAGCGCTTATTTGACCAGGAATCGCCAACTGATGACTTTGCCCAGTCGATTGCTTGCCCAAGACTGTGGAACTGCCGCCTGCCTGTGTATCCCATACGACTATCCAAAGTAACACCCTGGAACAGTCTGTAAAACTTCAACCCAATTTACCACCACGATCACACAATGCTTACCGCCAGTTGTACTTTCTTGTAACCACCAGTTGCAGCAATCATCCAGTTAATGGTTCTTCAGCTATGAGCGAATAGCTGACGAAGAAAGAACTAAATGTCGTAGAAAAATAACTGTCCGCAACGTCTTAATTGCGGACATTGATGCAGATCAGACCTGCAATGCATGCCCTGAATTTGCTGTTTTAACGTTTAAGCAACGCAAAGTGTTTTTTACCTTTTTGCAGGATCCAGTACTGGTCAAAGAGCGCAAATCCCAAATCGTTTTGCTCAGCCGTAACTTTTTCACCATTGACTCGAATCGCATCACTTGCTAACAATTCTCTCGCGGCACGTTTTGACGCTGCCAACCCACTTTTTATCAGGGCTTCGGTTAAATCATGGCTACTTATATGCCATGTTGGTAAACCATCCAGTTCCAACTGCTTTAACTCGCTGAGTTGAAGCTGCCGAACCCTACCTGTGAACAGGGCTTCAGTGATCCGTTGCGCATGCAGGAGTCCGTTTTCACCATGCACAAATTGAGTCAGTTCTTTCGCCAGAATATATTGGGCCTGAGGCTTCTGGTGGTTAGCTTTATCCTCATTTTCAATACGGTCAATTTCATCGCAGCTCAAAAAGGTGTAGTACCGTAGAAAACGATAGACATCGGAATCTGCTGTGTTTAACCAGAACTGATAAAACGCATAGGGCGAAGTTTTGGCTGCATCAAGCCAAACAGTTCCGGTTTCAGATTTTCCGAACTTTGTGCCGTCGGATTTTGTGATCAAAGGCAAAGTTAAGCCATGAACTTCACGCCCATTTCTGCGCCGGGTGTAATCAATACCACTTAAGATATTACCCCACTGATCATTACCACCTATCTGTAAGCGACAATCATACCTTTCATTGAGTTCAGAAAAATCGAAAGCTTGTAGCAAGCTGTAACTGAATTCTGTAAATGAAATCCCTTGATCTGGTCGCAGCAAACGTTGTTTTACTGAGTCGCGGTTAAGTAAGTTATTGACCGAAAAATGCTTGCCTACATCACGAAAGAAATCGACCACGTTCAGTTGATGGATCCAATCGGCATTATTAACAAGTTGCAAAGGTTGATTTAGCCGTGGTTGTAGTAAATTCAAAATTTGCACAGATAAATCGTTGACCCAGCCCGCAACTGTCGAAGTACTGTTGAGGCTGCGTTCAGAGGCTTTAAAACTTGGATCACCGATAAGGCCTGTAGCACCGCCGATTAAAGCAATAACTTTATGCCCGGCGTCTTGAAATCTCTTCAGGAGCAATAGCGGCACTAAGTGACCAATATGCAAGCTTCCCGCTGTCGGATCAAAGCCACAGTAAAGGGTTTGCGGTGAGCTTAATAATACTTTTAGTGAATAGATATCTGTCGATTGCGCTATCAAACCACGCCGTTCTAAATCGCTCAAGAGTGCCGTATCCATAATTTTTCCCGCTTAGTTCTGTTAATACGGCAACACTAATGAGTGCACTTTGATATGCCTATGTCCCTTTAGGGATGGTTTCGAAAATTAATCAGGGGCATGTGTCAGGAGATGATTGAGGAATAATTGGAAAAGCTCACCTAAAGAATTGATATGTAATTGAGCGTAGATCTGTTTGCGATAATTTTTCACAGTGCCAATTGATAGCCCAAGCTGTGCTGAAACTTCACTGCTATCCAAACCCTGTACCAGCAGGCTAGCAATTTGTTGCTGTCGTTTCGTCAATACAGATTGAGCGAATGTCTGTATTGATTCATCCACATAGCTTCTCATTGTGGCTCGGCTGATAACTATCTCGTTGAATGATTGCGCCAAATTAAAGGCAGCATGTTGCCAGTGTTGTTGGCATAAAGCTTTGATCACAGCAAAGTGTTGTTTGAAACAAACGAGCTGGTCAGCTGTAAAACGACTCTTTTCATTGGTAACGCCGAGAAATATCAACACATCGCGTTCTGCACCGATGTTAATCAAAAGACATAACTCATCCTGCCAGCCTGTTTGCAAATAAAATTGATGCAAATAATCCTGATGTTCCCTTTGTTTGATGACCTGCTTAAGGCTGAAAACACCTTCTTGGCGCGTTAGTAATTGGTGATAAAACGGGTCTTGTTGAAAAGTGCTCGTGAGGTACTGCTGAAACAGCAGGTGTCTGTTGGATTCAAGGGAATCAAATAGGTATACCGGATGTTTACCAGCTGCATATCCCAGAATCACAGCGTTATCGTAGGAGCCTAGGAGCTTTAAAAATCGCATCAGACTTAACGTAAATCGTGTCGAACTTATAGATGAGATCGCTTCCGCGAGTAAGGTATTTAGTTGCGATTCGGACATAAGACAAGGTTCGCAATCAATAGTTGTAAAACGTCGTCTTAATTTATCACCTTAATCACTGGCTGCACTATCTCATAATCACAAGTTTGAAAGGTCGTTAAGTCAATCGATCGTTTTCTTAGATAAAAAATGGGAGTCAGTAGATTAAAGGATATTTACAACCAAATTATAAATCTTTAACCAACCTTTCTTAGTTGAGTGTTTTGATGTTTTAATTTTACATTAACAGATTGAATTAACAGGCATACACAAACAAGCCCCATGCCCATCCAACCTATTGGTTTAAACTCCTCTCCGATAATCCATACTGCCAGAATCGAAGCAATTAAAGGCTCAATTAAAGTGATGATTGTTGCAGTACTTGCATCAATGGTGCGAAGGCCGAATCCGTATAATAAATAACCAAGAAACATCGGGACCACAGCCATGTAGATAGCAACCATGGAATTTTCTACGGTGGTAAATAGGTTTTTTCCGGTGATAAATAGAGATGGCAGCAAAATTATTGCTGCAATACCAAATAAGCTAGCCATGGCAGATCTAGAGTTCATTCCTTTGCTTATCATGTTTTTCACTGCAAATGAGTAACCAGCATAAGTCAGTCCAGCTATAAGCCCCAAGAATATTCCTAATTGCTGAGTTATTTCATCTGCTTCGAGAGCATCTATTTCAGCTCTACCTATACTTAGCAATACAATTCCACTTGCACCAAATACAAAGCTCAATAGCCATTTCAAAGAGAACGTCTTTTTACAAAAAAGACGTTCGATGATTGCGGCAAATAGAGGCGCACTCGCAATCGAAACGACAGTACCAATAGCAACACCGGACCAACGCATAGAGGTATAAAATGCCAAAGGATAAAGTACGACACACAAGCTTCCTAGCATGAGGCTCAAAGGAGTTTTTCGAATACGGGATAAGTCTTGAGCTAATCTCTCTCTAGCATTAACACACAGTAAAATACCGCCAAATCCCATAGAAAATGCACCAATAGCAAAAGAACTGATATCAGGCGCAAAGCTAGCAGCAGTGCCAGTTGTTCCCCACAAAAAACTCGCAATAACAATTGCTAGCATTCCGTTTGCACGCGTTGTCATAAACATCTTCATCACCTGCATAGACTGACTATCAATTCAGATAATGGTATAGATATCCGTCTGGGAAAAATTGACAAAAAGGACGCATTTGTTAGAGATATAGACGCAAGTTATTTTTTTGATAACAGCGGCGAGAGTCCGTAATACTGGGAGAATTTGCGACTAAATGTCGAGCTTTCTGGGTAACCCACCATCTCACCAACTTGCTGAACGGAGAAATCTGTATGTCTAAGGAGCGCCTGTGCTTTCTCCATACGTAATTTGGTAACATAATCATGAACAGTAAAACCAAGCTGCTTCTTGAACAGAAGTTTAAACTGAGTACTGCTTAAACATGCAATTTTAGCAAGCTGATTTACAGTTAAAGTCTCTTGTATGTTCTGTTGAATGTGATGCACAGCTTTGGCAATTCGATTATCCAGTCTCGGCAGTAGCTCTTGTTCAGCGAGCAAAAGGTAAAAAGTACTGAACATCGCATATTCAAGGTCACTATTGAGTTGGTGTTGTAATTGCTCCTCTACAAAAGTCAGATAACAAGACAAGGATTTTGAAATTGCGAAAACACTACTTCCATCAAGCTCAATATTTTCTGGAAGTTTGTCCATATCCGCGACAACAAACAGAGCATCAGGATGAGCATTAAAAAGATGCGCTTCGTGTTTTCTAACGACAACGCATTCACCTGCAACAACTTTCCCGCTGAATTGGCCTACCTCAATTACAATTCCGCCACGTAATGGTAGAACTAATTGGTAATAACCATGTGAGTGATTGGTCGACTTAGTGCTGTATGAGCGTATAGATAAAAGGTTGGGCATAGGCGTAGACACATATTTAGCACCGCACTGCTATTATGCATGGAAGGAATCATCAAACAATACCAAGCGACTATTAACTTAGTTTGGGTTAGCTTTTGGTGTATTGCGACGATCCATACTTTAGCCTCAAACCCACGATGCAAAAAAATGGTACTTTCTGAAAGTGATGATTCTACTCATGTCAAGGCTGGAAGCTGGTATCGCAATCGAATGGTACATAAAGTGTAATTAATGAGTGATAATTAGTTAAGGATGACACAACCAGATTTGAGCTAACGTCTTCGTCGCATTTGGCATGACACCTTAAAATCAGTTTATGCCCACAATCACCTCAGAACAGCATTATACTTCGTTATCTTGATAGACAGAATTTAACTGTAGATGGAGCAAAATGAGTCCAAAAGATGCGTCAACTTTTGTGAGTTACATCCTCGATGTTCTGCGATTGGAAATGAACAGCTCCTATCTTCAAAAGAAGATGGATGATCACAGATCTTACACCGCCCTCATTTTTATTGGACTGATACCTCTCGGGCTTGCCGATTACCTGATTGAATGGGGAGTCTCGGACCAGAAATCAAAAATACATTTTGGATATTATGCATTCTACTTTTGGCTAGCAATACCAGCATATGCGCTCTGGAAGACCAATAATTATCTTGTTTCAGTTTTCATCATATTGCTGACGCTTGCTATTTGCAGTTTACAATCGGCATTCATCTTGGGAATGGACGAGATAAGCTTTCTGACAATCATCAGCTCTATCGTGACAACACCTTTTTTTGTACTGTTTATCTTGCTTGGCCTCTCGCTTTACCTTCAGATTGCTTCATTAGCTTTGATACTCCTGATCCCATTTTATCTGGGCAGTGGTGGTATTGTTGGCGATGTTCCTGATGATGCGTATATTCAGTTATCTCTTCAGTCTTGTTTGGCAACCGTGTTTGTAATGGGCATTTTTTCATGGAGTTATTATCATCGCCATATCCTAGAAAACGCACTTGAGAAATCAACCAGAACTGATCCGCTTACAGGTGCGGCTAATCGCAGATTTTTTGACAAGTTTATCAAGCTTGAGGTGTTGAACAGTGTGAGTTTTAAACGGAGTTGTTCGTTGATTATGCTGGATATCGATCATTTCAAGCGGATCAATGACACGTACGGCCATCCCACTGGTGATAGAGTCATCCGGCAATTATCGGATTTGTGCGTTCACAGCTCCCGTAAAAATGATTTAGTTGCCAGACTCGGTGGTGAAGAGTTCGCAATTGTGATGCCTGAGACAAAATCTAGTGAGGCTGAAAAACTGGCAGAAAGAATAAGGCGTAGTGTAGAAGAGACAACAATTTTAAGTGACGATGGCCAACCTGTTAAATGGACGGTGAGTTTAGGCGTGACTGAGCTTGTTTCAGAGTCCGTCAGCCGTGAAATTCAGGTAAGTGCATTTGTTGAAAAATTTATTCAATCTGCCGATTCTGCACTTTATCAAGCAAAAAATAGCGGACGCAACCAGCTCATCGTGCGCAACTTAGTCTTGGGTTGATTGATAGACCACATCATTCGATATGTTCTGGCTCAGGCCAGCACAAGGAGATAATTGTGCCGCCATCAGCTGATAATGTGCAGGTTGCATAACCTCCATGCGCTTTGGCAATCGCTGAGACGACAGCTAACCCCAAACCACTGCCATTGCGTTTACTATCAGGGGCTTGCATGAATGGTGTAAAAATATGCGGCAGAAAATCTGGGGGGATCCCCGGACCTTCGTCTTGCACACTTAACTGATAATTATGGTTTTTCTTCTCCAAACTGATATAGATCCGGCCTGAACTAGAGTACTTTTTTGCATTGTCCAGCAGCGCAAGCATTGCTTGCCTAATTCTAACGGGATCACAAGAAACAATCATTGCGTCGATATTGATACAGGGCGTGAATTTACTGTCGTCAGAAAAAATCCCAGAGAACTGTATTGCAGAGTCAATTTCATCTTTGATATCAGTGTTGACTCTATTGAGATACAGGTTGCCACTATCCGCCAAACTGATAACCCTCATGTCCTCTATCAGCCTATTTAACCCTTCAACCTGAGTTAATAAGCTTTTAAATTGCATTATGTCCGGCTGGAAAACACCATCAACAAGACCTTGCAGCCTGCCACGTAAAATCGTGACAGGTGTCCGTAACTCGTGAGCAATTGCCGCATTCCAGAAGCGTTGTTCTTCCGTCATTTTTTGCAACTTTTCAGCTAAATGATTAAAGTCTGCTGCCAACTGGGATGCTTCACCCATAGACTCATCATCGGCAACAGCTCTCGCGCTCAAATCTCCTTTGGCAAGGCTTCGGATCCCGGCTGCGAGTGAATTTAGTGGAGTGAGGATCCGTTTGGATAAGCTCAAAGCAACCCATACGGCCAGCACCAGTCCAGCGATTGTAGTACCCAGCATCCAAAATAGTTCCGGCACAGTCGGCACTAAGCTGTTGACCGGAACATTTTCAGGCCAATATTTGTCCCAAAAGTAGTAAAAAATATATGCAGTAAAAATGACTAAAAGTATCACCCCCAAGGCAATTGCCATCATTGAAAATGCAATTTGCCGACTCAAACCAACCAACTTCATTCTTGGCTCCATAACCGATAACCGGCACCTCTTAAACCAGACGGGATCCCCTTTACACCAAGGTTTTCTAGCTTTTTCCGAAGCTTAGAGATGTGGCTATCGACAGTTCTTTCTAAAGCGTCACTCTCAGGTAAGCAATGACTTAGAAGCTCTGCCCGGCTAAATACTTTTCTTGGTGATTTTGCAAGTTGAACCAATAACTTGAACTCCGTCATGGTCAGCGATATTTGTTTTCTATCGGGGTTGTCGATGAATACCTCGTACGTTTCCAAATCAATATGAAATGGGGATACTTTGAGCACCTGATTGTTGGATTTTTGCGATTCAGGGGATACACGACGAAGCACCGCCAGCACTCGCTCTGTCACTTCGGCAGGATTAAATGGTTTCACCACATAATCGTCAGCCCCCATCCGTAACCCCATCAACTTATCAATATCCTGATCCATAGCGGTGAGCATGATGACAGGTGTATTACCCCGATTTCTGATCTCGGATAGGACCTGCCAGCCATTGAGTTGCGGCATTTGAATATCCAGCAATACCAGTGCCGGTTTTAGTGTTGCATGCAGGTCTAGCGCTCGTCGGCCATCCTCGGCAATCTCACATCGCAACCCACTTCTTCGCAAGTAACCGGAGAGGATATCAGCGATATCAGCCTCATCTTCAGCAATAAGGATCAAGGGGGAACCAAGCGTTTTTTCACCTCGGCTAGATAGAGCGAGAGTCGTCATTTTAAAGTTTTCTGACATAAATACGGTTTCTCCATCATTCCTCCACATTGGCTCCCTCAAACGCCAACACTCTTTGTCTACACTGAGATGTAAACAGAATTCCGGACTATAGCTCAAGAGGACATTTGATGAAATCAACTAAGCAGCTGAATGTAATACATGCTTTGTTACTGCTCACCTTAACAGGGTGTAGCCCCGAAATGCCAGATATGACAACACCACCGCCACCAGTTTCTATTCTGGAAGTAACGCCATCGCGTGTTGCACTGACCGATGATTTAACCGGGCGTGTTGCGCCTGTTCGTGTTGCCGAAATCAGACCACAAGTCACTGGTATTATTCAAGAACGCTTATTTGTTCAAGGTGCAGAGGTTCATGCTGGCCAGCCACTTTTCCAAATCAATCCAGCGCCGTTTAAGGCTGACGTAGAAACATCTGCTGCGGCTTTGATGCGTGCCGAGGCTGCACTGAGCAGAGCGCAAATTCAAGTCAAACGCTTGCAACCGCTGGTTGAAGGAGATGCCGTTAGCAGGCAAACCTACGATGACGCCGTGTCTGCCAAAGATCAGGCTGCTGCCGAGG
The DNA here is from genome assembly GCF_058661685.1 of Enterobacter sp. 6722112. Taxonomy (NCBI): domain Bacteria; kingdom Pseudomonadati; phylum Pseudomonadota; class Gammaproteobacteria; order Enterobacterales; family Enterobacteriaceae; genus Enterobacter; species Enterobacter sp. 6722112. The sequence goes on from NZ_JBZWGR010000008.1 coordinate 149,628, forward strand.
TTGCTCAGGCTAAAGCAGAGCTATCCCGTCGAAAATTGGATTTACAATTTTCAACAGTGGATTCGCCGATCAACGGTCGCATCGAGCAATCAATTGTTTCTGAGGGAGCTTTGGTCGGTCCGAGTGACAACACTTCACTGGCAAAGGTACAACAAATCAACGAGGTTTACGTCGATGTACGCCAGCCTGCTGAATCACTGGATTTGCTAAGAGAGGCGACCGAGGCTGGTAAAAAAGAATTGCATGTTGAAATTCTAAAAGCCAGTGGCAAGCCATTCGATGTTAAAGGCAAAGTCTTGTTCTCGGGATTGACCGTTGATGAGGCAACTGGCGATGTGTTGGTGCGTATTTTGGTGAGCAACACAAAGCGTGAGTTACTACCCGGTATGTTTGTAAGAGCCAGACTCACACTGGCCAGTTTCGACGATGCCTTACTCGTACCACAGGAAGCGGTAACCAGAACCGGAGACGAAGCATGGGTTTGGCTGCTGTCTGAAGGCAATAAAGTGCGTCAGGTCCATGTTCAGCTCGGAGAGTTGATTGATCGCAGCTATCGAATCGAAAAGGGTATTACGGCTGGCGACAAGGTGATTGTTAGCGGCCTCGACCGAATGAGTGAAGGTGCTGAAGTGACTCCGTCGAACGCAGTTCAACCAACTGTCGATACTGCAATCAGCAGTAATACCTCAACCGGCGAGCGGGAGTAGTTAAGATGCCGCAATTTTTTATTAACCGCCCCGTATTTGCTTGGGTTGTTGCACTTTTTATCATCATGTCTGGTTTGATAGCATTACCTCAGCTACCGATTGAGCGCTATCCTTCAGTTGCTCCGCCTCAGGTGACCATCACAGCCGTATATCCCGGTGCAACTCCCCAAACGATGAATGATTCTGTGCTCGGTCTTATCGAACGAGAACTGTCGAGCTTAAAGAATCTACTCTATTTTGAGTCATCTTCTGATACGTCAGGGGCAGCTACTATCACTGCTTCTTTTAAACCCGGAGTGAATCCTGAGTTAGCGCAAGTCGATGTGCAAAACAGACTAAAAACCATCGAAGCCCGTTTGCCGCAAACTGTCAGACAAAATGGTCTGATTGTCGAAGCTGCATCCTCGGGCTTTTTGATGCTTGTCAGCCTTAAATCCGATGACAATCGCTTCGATAGCACGGCGCTTTCTGATTACATGGCCAGAAACGTCATCGAAGAGTTACGCCGAATTGAAGGTGTTGGTCGCGTTCAATTGTTCGGTGCCGAGCAAGCGATGCGGATTTGGGTCGATCCAGTAAAACTCACTGCTTATAACTTGTCGATGGCCGATCTTTCTAATGCGATCACTCAGCAGAATATTCAGATTGCACCGGGCCGTCTTGGCGATGAACCAGCGCCTGCGGGACAGAAAGTTGCAATCCCATTAATGGCGAAAGGTCAGTTAGAAACTCCGGAAGAATTTGCAAACATCGTGCTTCGCGCTGAGGGAAGTGGTGCAAAACTGGTATTGGGCGACGTTGCTCGTGTTGAGTTAGGTGCTCAATCTTACGCATTTCTGACGCGAGAAGACGGAAAAACAGCAACAGCAGCTGCTATACAACTTGCGCCCGGCGCGAACGCAGTACTGACCTCTGAGCGTGTTAAAGAGCGCATGCAGTTGCTTCAGCAGACGATGCCCGTTGGGATGAGTTATTCAGTTCCCTTCGATACTGCGCCATTTGCAAAAATTTCGATTGAGAAAGTCGCTCATACGTTAATTGAGGCGATGGTTCTTGTGTTTCTCGTAATGTACCTGTTTTTGCAGAATGTCCGCTACACCTTAATACCAGCAATTGTCGCTCCAATCGCGTTGCTGGGTACATTCGCCGTTATGATGTTAACCGGTTTTTCTATCAATGTCCTCACGATGTTCGGGATGGTGTTGGCTATCGGTATCATCGTGGATGATGCGATTGTTGTTGTCGAAAACGTCGAGCGTTTAATGGCAAAAGAGGGTCTGTCGCCACGTGATGCTACCGTTAAAGCAATGAAAGAAATTACCGGGGCAATTATTGGTATCACGCTGGTGTTGACCGCCGTATTTATTCCAATGGCTTTAGCAAGCGGTTCCGTTGGCGTGATTTATCAACAATTCACGCTCTCAATGGCCATCTCTATTTTATTCTCTGCCTTTTTAGCATTAACTTTCACGCCTGCTCTGTGCGCCACATTGTTAAAGCCAATCAGCCATGGCCATGCCGAGAAAACGGGATTTTTCGGTTGGTTTAATCGTCGGTTCGACCGGATGACAGATCGCTATGGTGTGAGAGTCAGCAAACTGACCAAGCGGATTGGTCGGGTAATGCTGATGTTTGCGCTGCTGGTCGGCATGCTGGTGTACTCTTTTGGTAAATTACCGTCAGCCTTTTTGCCTGAAGAAGATCAGGGTTATTTCATTACCAGCTTTTTACTGCCTTCAGATGCAACCACTGAACGCACCTCTGCGGTGGTGAAATCTTTTGAAGAGTACGTAGCAACAAGACCGGGTATTAAATCGAATATATCGATCCTAGGTTACGGCTTGTCTGGCTCTGGCACCAATGCAGCGGTTAGTTTTACCATGCTGAAGGACTGGGATGAACGAAATGGTGCAAATGCGTGGGAGGAAGTCTACTACGCCTACATGACCATGGCCGAAACCGCTGGTGAAGGATTGGTGTTCAGTATCATGCCACCTGCTATTGACGAGTTAGGCAATTCATCAGGCTTTTCTATGCGCTTGATCGACCGCAGTAATCAGGGGTATGAAGCCCTTCAAGCTGCACAAGCCAAGCTGTTAGAGCTCGCTAACAACAGTAAAATTGTTACCGGGGTCTATGCCGACAGTCTTCCTGCGGGTACTGGGATCACTCTTCATATTGACCGGCAGAAAGCAGAGGCTTTGGGTGTGTCCTTTGCTGCAATCAGCGATATGCTCTCCACGGCAATGGGGTCGAGTTACATCAATGATTTCCCTAACCGTGGGCGGATGCAACAAGTCATTATTCAGGCTGACTCAAAATCTCGGATGCAGATTGAAGACATTCTGAAATTACGTGTCCGAAATGTCAGTGGTGGCATGGTTGCTCTATCAGAAGTCGTTACACCTAAATGGGGGGCGACACCATTACAATTGATGCGTTTTCAAGGACTACCCTCGGTCAGAATCGCCGGTGGTGCTGCTCCGACATTCTCAAGTGGCGAGGCGATGGACGAAATGGAGCGCCTCGCAGCTCAGCTTCCTCCGGGTTTTGATATCGCTTGGACAGGACAGTCTTTGCAAGAAAGGCAGTCAGCCTCTCAAGCGCCAATGCTCATGGCTCTTTCGATGTTAGTCGTATTTTTGGTACTTGCAGCCTTATATGAAAGCTGGGCTATTCCGGTTTCAGTAATGCTGGTGGTGCCATTAGGCCTGCTCGGCGCTGTAGGTTCGGTATTGCTGCTTGGAATGTCAAATGACGTGTTCTTCAAAGTTGGTATGATCACCGTTATTGGCTTATCGGCCAAAAACGCTGTTTTGATTGTCGAGTTTGCGAAGCAGCTTCGTGAAGAAGGTCATGGGTTAATTGACGCAGCGGTGACAGCTTCCAGACTGCGATTAAGACCCATCCTGATGACGTCACTTGCATTTGGTCTTGGTGTATTGCCACTAGTTTTCGCTTCTGGTGCAAGTGCAGAAACACAGGCAGCTATCGGTGTTGGTGTCTTTGGAGGAATGGTCACAGCCACAGTGCTTGCAATTTACTTCGTTCCGGTATTCTTCGTACTTGTCATGAGTATCCAAGAGCGTTTTTCTGCATCCCGCAAGAAAGCAACTAGCAAACCTCAAGCGAGCAACGAGGAGTCGGTGTAATGAAGTTAAATATTTTTAGCCTGCTTTGCGCATCTTTGCTAACCGGATGCACACTGGCACCCGATTATCAGAGGCCACCAGTAGATACGCTGAACTACAACCAGCTAAATACCGAAAACGTGTCGCAAAAATCGGCAGTGGATTTGTCTTGGCAATCTGTGTTCAAAGAGCCAAGGTTGCAGCAGTTAATTGGTTTAGCGCTGGAAAATAACAAAGACTTGCGGCTGGCTACTTTAAACGTGGCCGCTGCAAAGGCTCAGTATGGTATCCAGCGTTCATATATGTTGCCCTCTGTTGATGCCACAATCAGCGGAACTCGCCAGCGTGGAGAGAATGATACCGGAGGTGTAAGTACAACCTCTGAACACGGAGTTGGCTTGGGGACGAGCGCTTTTGAAATAGACTTGTTCGGTTATGCACGCTCAATGAGTGAAGCAGCCTTTTACCGGTATCTTGCAACGGAACAGGGGCAAAAATCAGCAGAGTTGGTTTTAATAAGTGCGGTTGCAGATGCGTATCACGCACAGTTGCTTGCTCAAGAGCAACTTTTGCTTGCACAGCAGACTTTGGCTGATTGGGAGCATTCACTGCTGTTAGCTCGCCAACTGAGAGCCGCTGAACAAAGCAGTGGCTTAGATGTTGCGCAAGCCGAAGGACAGGTTGCGAGTGCTGAAGCTGATTTGCAGGCCCGGCTGCGTGTGCTGGCCCTATCTAACAATGCTCTTCAGCTGTTGATAGGAAAAACACTACCTGAAGGTTTATCAAAACAGTCAGTGTTAGAAACTCAGCCACTTCAGGTGATGCCTGCCAACTTAACGTCAGAATTAATCCTTAATCGTCCAGATGTAGTACAAGCCGAGTTAAATCTGAAAGCTGCAAATGCAGATATTGGCGCAGCTCGGGCTGCATTTTTTCCACGGATTTCGCTGACGGCTTCAACAGGTTATAGCAGTTCAGAAGTGAAGAATCTGTTTGATAGTGACAGCCGGGTTTGGAGTTTTGCCCCGCAAATTAATATACCGATATTTAATGCTGGTAAGTTGAAATCGGAACTCCGCTTGGCGGAGATCCGAAAATCCGGAGCCGTCATATCTTATGAACAGACCATCCAGACGGCATTCAAAGATGTGGCTGACGGATTAAGCGGTTTGGAGACTTTTGGACTGCAAATAATGGCACAAAAGAGAGCCGTAAGTAGCGCGTCTAAACGAGCGGAGTTATCCCTGCTTAGATACCGAGCAGGTGTTGATGGCCGCTTAGAACTACTTGATGCACAACGTCAACTTTATGCCGAACGTCAGGTTCTGATTGATTTGCGTGGTGCGGAGCTCGCGAACTATGTGGCTTTGTATAAAGCCCTTGGTGGCTCCTTTTTAAATAAAGCAGAGACGGGAGTACACTAAGTATCATGTTGAATCAGGCAGCGTCTGAACCTACTCGGGATCTTTCTGACCGCGATACATGTGGTCAAAGTGACCCCGGTCCCGATTGGCCGTTAAGGTTTTGGGCTATTTTTATTGGGCAGGCGCTTTCTCTGTGTGGATCGGCCCTGACTCAGTTTGTGCTGCTATGGTGGATCACGGATACCACCGGCAGTGTCAGTGCGTTGGCTATTGCAGGTATTGTGGCTTTACTGCCACAAGCCTTGCTTAGTCCTCTGGGTGGAGTACTTGCAGACCGTTACAGCCGCCGACTTTTGATGATCATTCCTGATGTTGTCAGCGCGATATGCATGGTGGTGCTCATCGTGCTGTTTAATACCGAAAGTATCGAAATATGGCATATCTGGGTGATGTTGGGGATCCGCAGTGCGATGCAAGCATTTCAGGCACCAGCTGCGGCGGCGAGCACATATATGCTAGTCCCCAAAAGTTTCTTGATGCGAGCCGCTGGACTTAATCAGGCTTTACAAAGCATGACAGTGGTCATTGCAGCGCCGCTGGGGGCCCTTGCTATAAGTGTCATGCCAATCGGCTGGGCCCTATCTATAGATGTGTTCACTGCACTTTGTGCTGTGATACCACTGTTGATATTCGCAATTCCTCAGAGTCGTGCAGTCCGTAAGGCTGATACAAGTATGGTCAGTGAGTTCAAAGAAGGTATTGATACCATTCGCAACACGCCGGGACTAGCCCGATTATTCCTGCTGCTGGCGACGACGGTGCTTGTGATTATGCCGTCATTTACATTATTACCGCTGTTGGTTAAACAATATTTTGGCGGCGGCGCTAATCAAGTGGCTTTGATGGAGGGCTTGTCGGGTGTAGGGATGGTCTTGGGTGGCTTAGCTGTTGCTGCTATGCAATTAAAAACCCCTATTTACTGGATTCTGGCAGGGTTTGCTACGTCTTGTTTTGCCGTCGCATTAACGGCACTGGTTCCATCCAGCCTATTTGGCGTTGCCGTTGCGTGGTGGGTCATCAGTGGTGTGTGTTTTGTTTTCGGTAGTGCGCCTCTGACGGCATTGTTGCAGACCATCATCCCAAATTATCTTCAAGGGCGTGTTTTGTCCATTATGAACTCGATGATGAGCCTTGCGGCTCCCATTGGGTTGTTGCTGATAACACCTCTGGGAGAAATTTTTGATGTCAGAGCTATTTTTCTTGTAGCGGGGATTTTAGGCGGATTAGTCAGTGTAAGTGGCTTCTTTTCGCCAAAGTTACTGAAACTTGGACGTTGAACTTAGTTAAATTCAACAGTGCGGATGCAGCTCGAATAGGTACTTTCTAGTCGATATGTTCATCCGCATATGTTCGCCTTAATCTCAATAGTTAATTATTAGAAACGATGAAACTGAGCAGAGTTATCAAGAATGTCGGCTCTATAGCCGAAAGAAGACCATTAACAAGAAGGAATTGTAATCGCCGCTTTTGGCACAAAGCCACGCTCCGACGAAGTGGTACTTTCCGAGAAAGTTGTGGTGCGATTAATTTGCAACACGTGGTAAGGAGCGGTTGCAATTAGGTGGTAAATTAAGTGCAATTAATCAACAGTCTCCAGTACATCGGAGGAATGCGCTTAGCAAGCAGTAAAAAAGGCGTCTCCGGCACTGTAGCCCTTCTACCTTTGTTCCGATGATACAAATCCAAAGATGAATGGAATTGGTGTAAGCGTCCGGGCAACTACACCTATCTTTTAAAATTCCATGGTAACAGGCTGTCTATATCCGGTGCTGGTTGGCACAGTTCATTAAGGCAAGCCATGATGTAATCAAATGGCACTAAGCCATTAACCTTTGCGGTTTCCACAATGCTGTAAAGCGTGGCACTGGCATGAGCCCCATTAGCTGTCTGACTGAATAACCAATTTTTTCGACCAATCACAAACGGTTTTACCGCTCGCTCTGCACGATTATTATCAATACTCAATCTGCCATCATCAACATAACGAATAAGTTTGTGCCATTGATTAGCCAGGTAATTAGCCGCCTCTATCAGTTTGGTATTACCCACTAAATTCGGTTGGTTTTGCTCAAGCCATGCTTTTAGCTTGTCCAGTATAGACACACTGACTGCTTGTCTTGTCGTGTATTTATCATCCGCACTTTTATCTTTAACGCGTGACTCAACGCCGTACAGTTTTTGGATAAGGCTCAATACCACATCCGCTTTGCCGGTTTTATTTTTACCTTGCAGCTTTTTGGCTTCAATAAATTTACGACGCGCATGCGCCCAGCAGCCAGTTAAGGTTGCCTGTGTTTTTTCATAAGCTTGATAACCATCTACGTGCAAGTACCCTTGATATCCATCAAGATAATTAACCACGCACGCGGCCGCGCGACTATTGTGAAAATCGTAAAGCACGATATTAGGGATAGGATTATTCGGGTCTGGTGAATCTCGACCTGAGCAATACACCCACATGTAGCTGTTCACTTTATCGGATTTCACCACCTTTAATGGCGTTTCATCGGCAAACAGCGTGGGCTGCTTTAACAGCTCGGCTTTAAGTCGCTCAACTAGTGGCGCGAAGAGTGCGGCGGATTTGTCTATCCAGCTGCTCATGGTCTGGCGACTGAGCTCAATACCGTATTGCTTGAACATCGCTTCCTGGCGATAAAGCGGTAACCCGTATTGGTATTTACTGGTGATAAGCTGACTGAGCAAACTGCTCGTCGCGATACCTTTATTAATCGGCATTGCAGGCATTGGTGCTTGTTTTATTGGCGTATTCGTCGAGGATTTATCACAGTGACGGCACGCGTATTTAGGCCGAATGTGCTCAATGACTTTTATTTGCGCTGGGATAAACTCAAGCTTTTCTGACTTATCTTCACCCATTTTATGTAGCTCACCGCCACAGCAATCACAGGTTTTATCTTCAATGTCGTGGATAACTTGCTCACGGGGTAAGTCTTTTGGCAGTGGCTTACGCACCGGTTTTTTGCGGGTATAGCTAATGGATTGTTGCTCAGCCTCAACGGCTTCAACAATCTCTTCTACTTCATTGAATAACTCGCCTTGCCCTACAAAGCCTTCAGCACTTTTGCCAAATTGTTTTTGTTGGGCCAGGCGCCAGCGTTCTTCTAGCGCAGCTATTTGCGCATCTTTTTGTAAAGATAATTGCCGCTCATTTTCGAGCAGTTTTTCCAGTTCAGCAATGCGCTGTTGAAGGGCGAGTACATTTTTCATGACGCCTATTTTAAGGCGTCACCAGCGGGTTTCCAGTGCTAAATGAACATCCTTTGATGATCATCAATCGATCGCAAATATTAAAGTAATTGCTTACCTGCTATATCAATTTTACTGTGGCCAATGACATCATAACCCGACAATAACCAGTGTAATTGTTGCTCGGTTAATGTCATGGTGGGTGACATGAGTTTGGGCCATTTGAACTTATGCTTATCTAATCGCTTATACCACAGCGCAAAGCCGGTATTATCCCAATAAAGCAATTTGAGTTTGTCACGGCCTTTATTACAAAAGACAAATAGCGCACCACTGAGCACTGGGAGTTCAAGCTCTGCTTCCACTAAGGCGGCTAACCCATTAATCGATTTTCGAAAATCGACCACATCGGCACATACATAAACGGTGGGCACATCAACAAACATCTTCATGCCATTAGCCCTTTAATAATGGCAACGATATCGGTCGTTGCTAAATCTGCAGGTAGGGTGAGTTGGCCGGTGCGGGTATCAAACTGCAGTGTATTTTGATGAGTGTGCTCGCAGACGTCAGTGGTGGTTTGTTTTAGTTGAATAAAGCGTGATGATGTAGCGCGCGTTGGTAAGGTTATTTTTTGCTGGTTCTCAGCCTGTAAAGCACGTTGTTTATAATAAGTGGTAATCGAGACATTATGATGTTGGCAGAATTCAACATTAGTGCCACTAAACGAGCCGCGTTGTTGAAGTAGCATCTGCCACTGAGTAGTTGTTCTGTATGTTTTCATCACCTGCTCCAAATTTATCATTGAGCAGGTATTTTCAAATAGGCAGATTAATGATGCGAGGTGTGGTTCGCTAGACGGTTACGAATTGGTTCATAGACTCTCCAAATAAAAACGGCCACCCCCGAAGGGATAGCCGTTTGTCGTTTCACTTCCTGTTAAGCTGCAAAAGCAGTCAATGACCGCTCCATCAACTTAAACAGTGTGCGTTGCAGAGCTGCCGCATCATCAATGACAATGTTCTTTTGGAACAGTCCTGACACTGCGGTAGTCTCTACCCCTATGCCGATCACCTCAACATCGCTTCGTTCACAGAGGTCAATCACTGAGCGACATGCCGGGGCGCTTTGAGGCTGCCCGTCAGTCACTACGATCAACATTTTTCGCTCTTCACGGGTCTTGGTGAGTTCAAAAGCTGCATACCACATAGCTTCCGCCATAGGCGTACCGCCAGTTGCTTTGAACCCAAACCGACCGGCCCGATTCTGAACCGTATCTCCATGCTTCACGACACTGAACACTGGCTGGTTCCGGTTGCCACCAAAAAAGGTGACTGCCGGGTTTACGCCGGGTATTGCTTCCAGAGCCATCGAAATAGCCAAGGACGCTTCCCGCGCAATGTCTTGACGCTCCTTTCCATTGGCGGCCTTGTAGGCCATCGAGGAGCTCATATCAACCAGGATGTGAACCGCCGTATTAGGGCGTTTCTTGGCTTCCGGCTTGAGGAATACGCGGGTATCACCCGTCACTACACGATGTAGTTTCCGAGCATCCACACGCTTCCCTGATCGTTGGTTACGGTGAGCAACTCGCTGGCTGGCCTGGACCAATCCGTAGAGCTGCGTTCTTATCTTTGAAGTGGTGCTCTTCACATCCCCTACCAGGCTTTTGCCAACAGCAGGGTTGTCCTGGGTGTTCACAGCAGAGCGAACAGTCATATAGCTACTGTCCCCCTTATCTTGAGCCACCCGGTTGAGCTCGGCTTTAAGTGCATCATGCGCGTCACCACGCAAATCACCGGCACCGGCATTCAGAACCTGCTGGAGCATTTTGGCCGCGTCTTGTTTCGCCGCGTCAGAATTGCCACCAGCCTGGCTTTGTCCTGCCTTGCTGCCACCATCAGTATCCGACTTGCCTTGGTCGCCCTGTCCTTTCGGATCAGATTTCCCGTTAGCATCGTCTTGCTTCTGGTCTTTACCTTGCTGATCACCACCATTGGCATCAGGCCCTTGGTTTTGATCGTTACCACTTCCGCCCTGACTGTTCTGAGGTTGGTTGCCACCAGCATTCTGCTGGTTGTTACCATCCTGACCATTCAGGGGCTTTTGCTCTTCTTTCTCCTTTTCCTCCTCGATCATCTTGATGATTTGGTCGGCCAAGGATGTCACCTCTGCGGTTGACTTAGTGTTCACAGCCTTACGCAGTAAAGCGTTCAGCCGAACAACAACACCCTGAGGGAACACGCGCTCGAATACGGGGGTAGCCGAATCGAGATAGGGTTGAAGGACGGATTGCCCTACAGCCTTGGTTTGCAACCAGTACAAACAAAACCCTGTCAGAATGGAGGCAGGGGCCTCTTTGTCTGTGACGTGCTCGTAATGACCAGCTTGAGCCATATAGCGAGCAACCTCATTCAGGGTCTGCGACGTACCGGGGAAGAGTTCCATCATGGCCCGTTCTATGCGGCAGTCCTCCAAAACGTTGGACAACTCAGCATGAAGACCTCTGCGGCGCTCAACACCAAAGTCCGTAAACCGGACATGGGCTGCTTCATGGGCCAAATACCCCCAGACAGCATCCATGTGAGGATAGTCGTCGGGGATATTCGGAACCACGATGGTCTTACCATCGGTGTATGCGTCATCGTTACCGATGGCGACTTTGACACCGAGTTTTTCACCATAGGCTGCGGCCACGATTGGTAGAGCGCTGTAAATGGTGCGTTTTTTGGACATATCTTTTCTCCTGGTAGGGAAGGAGATAGTCCACCCCTGGAGGGAATGGCTATCCCCTCCGGGTCGGTTTAGTTGAAGTGACTATTAGAAGAAATAGTCGCCATCGTCGTCAGTTTTAGGCAGCTCCTGGTTGAGAGGCTCCTCTGTCGGCTCCTCTTGGACAGGCTCTTGCTCTACCGGAGTTTCCTCAGGCAAAACCGGCTCATCCTCAACATCAACGCGCTCTTCTCGAACCACATCACCGGCATTGGATTCATCTTCCGATTCACCCTCGCCTCGTTCTGCAAAACTCTTGAAGAAGTTGTCGATGTCTTCATCCAGGTCAACAGCGTTACCACCGCTGTTAGTCTGTTCTGATTGAACAGATTCAGTACCACCTACCTGTTGCTGCTTGGTTTCGCCACCCTCTGTTGCAGGGATAAGCTCACCGGCTTTATCGCTTTTCTGTTCGGCCTTTTCATCTTTAGAACGGTCCCCCATCTGGGCTCCCGAACCGCCAATGTCATTAGCCATGCCCTCTACAGTAATCGAGCCATTGGCATACTGCTCGATGCGGTCCCTCTCGCTCATGATCAGCACTGCGGCCACGACCTGATAAAAGAAAGGCGCAACGATGTTTCGGCCATCGGCATGTTGCTCGTATCCCCGGAGGGTTTGGTCGAGCAGCTTGACCAGAGGGTTAAAAGCGCTGTTCAGGAAGCTAAGCCCATCCACCTTGTCGCGGATGTTACGGAGTGTCTGCCGAGTAGTGACCGCACATTGGTCTCGACCGGCCAAACGTTCCATATAGAACTTATTCGCTTCCTGAACCACTTCGGAGATGAGATCGTCACCCAAGCGCTCAACCTTGCGGTTAAGGCGTTTGGCGTTGGCCTCATCTTCGTTCACAGGCTGGATCATGAACACCTGGTACTCAAAGCCAATCCGCTCCTCGACCGTTTCCTTTGGAAGGGCTCCGGCACGGATAGCTCGTTCATACTCAGGGTTCTCCTGACACCATTCATCCACGGCTTTGTTGTAACCTTTGATGAAATCCTGTTTCAGTTGGTTAAACTGAAAGTTTATGTCATTCAGCTTGTTACAGATTTCATCGGTCTTGCTGACGGGTACGGCAAATCCGTTCATGAACGGCATACCGAATTTCAGCAGGAGGCGACGAGTTTCTGTTTTCAGGCGATGAAAGCCTTTCAGCTTAGCCGGATCACAGATCTTCTTACTTCCCAGTTGAGCTACTTTCTCAGGTGGAATTTCACCACCCTCGCCCAGCTTGAGATCAGATGCAGACAAACGGGTTTGTCCACTCCAGATGTCAAAGTCTACGTGGATAACACAGAGGCTTTGTAGATGGTTCACTTTAGTCATGATGCACTCCAAAAAGTTGGGGGCGCACCACGTCCCGAACCGGGCGGATGCGCCCGGTTGGGCTAGTAAATTAACGTTAATTTGCTGTTTGTTTTTGGCGACCAGCTATCGCACTTTTCGCTCTCCGAAGAGAACAAAATCTTGCTTTCCGTTGGAGACTCCCAGAATCCCCAAGGGAAAGCGGGGGAAAATCCCCCACTCACCAGTAGAACGTCTCTACTTCTTCCGGCAAATCATCAAGAGGAGCAAGCACGTCCTCATCAACAATGTACCGTGGCTTCACAGAGCCAGTAACCGTTACACGGCACCGCTCTGATGACTTCTCTCTGTACTGGTCAACATCCTCAGGCTTCACGCCTGACGCCTTATCAGCCAACAGCTTTTTGTAGTCTACCCGGCCAGCCGCTTTGTATCTCGTTACCATCACACCGCAGTAGTCGGCATGGAAGTATTCCCCCATGAGGGACTTCATGGTGTCGAGATGAGGCTTTTGCCTTTCTTGAAGCTCAGACAGTCGCTGTTTCAGCTCCTGAATCTCAGCATCATAGAGGCGGTATTCCTCAGCAGCAGCAATCCAACGGTTGACCTCTTCACCTTGCGGTATGTACAGGTCTCTCTCTGGATCTTTGTCGGGCTCCTTCTTGTCTACTACCTGTTGCCAGAACTTTTTAGCCTCGGCCAAGATTTCTTGAATCATGGCTTCGTCTCGGAGTATTGGAAACTCCTGAATCTGACCTTCAAAGTAGAAGACTAACCAGCCTTGCTTGGCCCCCGTTACCAGGAGCTGGTGTTGCACCTGCGGGTAATAAAGCTGGTATGCCTTGCTGTTTGCTTTCTCAGCACAAACATCTTCCCAGACAGTCGCACTCGGGCTTTTCAGCTCGACGGGCTCCCCGTTATCTCTCAGGCCATCCAGGGAGGCCCTCATGAGCGGGTATTGAACCGATTCGACACAGGCGGGGAGCAGCATGTCATCATACTTCTCCTCGAAAGCGCGTCTTGCAGCATCTTCGTTTTCTATCCCCCGGCGAACCAGCGGATTAAGACTCAGATCGACTTCACGCGCATACCCAGTCTTCTCGGCCCACAGTCTCCATCGTGTTTTGTACGGAGACCGATTGAGCAGGATAGCGGCGTCAGTGGCTGTTACACCTTGACGCCGCCAATCAAGCCAATCTTCCTCTCGTTGCGATAGGTTGACTATTTTCATGGACCTCTCTCCAATGGTTAGGAGGGAGATCTCCCCCAGCGGGGGAGTCCCCCCCGTTGGGGTTAGTAGTAACTGCCTTCCGCGCCCTCCTCTTCTGTAACAGGGATCATGTCCTCGTCACTCAAAGGCGGCATTTCTTCGGCACCAGGTTCAGCATTTGCAGAACCACCAGCGGCGGACTCTTGCTCGTGCGCTTCCTGGTAGTCAGGTTTCGGAGGCTCCATTTGATCCATCTCCTTGTCACGAAGGAATTGAGTCGCATATTGCAGTTCCGAACCTTCATACCGTCCCTTCACATACTCATGCGCCGCAGACCATGCGTTTTCAGCAATGGCGCGATTTGCGAGTTTGGTTAGGATCGGGTCAAGCTCTTTGTGCTCAATAGCCAAAGGCTCTTGGCTTTGAACTTGAGATGGTGAAGGGAGATTGGCAATAGCCGGGTTAATGGCCGATGCCTGCTCCATTTCACGGATGCGTTCAGCTTCATCCTGGTCATAAATACCAGAGAAACCAAATGCGACACGAGAACACTGGATCAGCGACTTGTGCCGGAGTTGACGCTTGGTGTGCGTTTGCCAGGGGCCATCAACAGTGTAAGCACCATTGCGACCTTGACCCTGAAACGGTTCACGGTACACCTCATCAATGAACTCCTTGATGCGGATAGGGCGAGATCTGTCCTTACGGTAAATCACGCATTCAATCCACTCAGGGCAGTCAACTTTCGCCCCCTGCATTCTGACCATCTTGTCCGAATACACGAACTCGACGCCATCATACTGGGGATGCTCGTTGATGATGCGGCTCCAACCATCAACACCTACTACCGGAATGATCCCATTTTGCTTGTCAGGAAACGCATAGATTTCCCGAGTGAAAGGGTTCAAACCGTACTGTTCAGCCACGATCAGGAGCGTCATCATCTGCTCATCGGTCGGGGCACTTCCATCTCGCTGCTTGAATGCGGTCGCCTTCAAAGTTTCATAGAACTTTCGGGTGTCCACGCCAAACCGGCTTGCGATACGGGTTACAAGAGATTTGTTATCAGACATGGTGTTTCTCCAATTCACGAATGAACGGTTTGAGGACACCATGACCCCCTCGGGGCATGAGTGCCCCCGTGGGGTTTAGTAAGAGTTGGCGGTGTTACCCGCCAGCCAAGTGGTGCAGCCGCATGAATGGTGTCATCATCCCAGCCATCAGGAGCGGGACCATAGCCTCCGCCCATACCACCTTGCGGTGCTGATTGCTGCACAGGAGCAGATTGCGTACCGGCTCCTGTACGTTGCCCTTTTTGGGGCGCTGCACGTTGAGAGTTGTCCTGAGGTGCATTTCCACGACCACCAAGCATCTGCATTTCAACGCAGTGTACTTCGGTGGTGTAGCGCTCGATTTGTTGGCTGTCAGTCCACTTCCGGGTGCGGTTGCTCCCTTCGAGATAGACTTGGGAGCCCTTTTTCAGGTACTCACCAGCGACTTCTGCCAAACGACCTTTAAGCACAATACGGTGCCACTCAGTATGCTCTCTTTGCTCGCCAGACTGCTTATCGCGCCACGTATCCGTTGTTGCAACGTTGAAGTTGGCAACGGCAGTTCCGCTTGGCATGTAGCGAATTTCCGGGTCAGAACCGAGATTACCGACCAGAATTACTTTGTTGACGCCTTTAGACATCATGACCTCCAAGTTATTTGGAGAGGGCCAACGCCCCTTTCGGGGAGCAAGCCCCCGTAAGGGTTAAAAAAAGTGATCCTCTTGTTCGGCGTCGATCTCTGCCAGGCGAATCAGCTCAGATACAAGGCCAAGCCTTTCTGCATCTGCTCTTACTTCGTCGTAGCTGAAACCAAACCGTTCAATGAGGGGTTTTAGTGAATCAAAACGCTCGTAGTCGAAGGTATCACCCTGTTCATCACAGAATGCCACCAGCGGCTTCTCTACGTTTGAAAAGTCATCCGCGAAACGCTGTTGCAGGTAAACCAACATCAGCAGGGGTTTGTGACCATGTTCCGGGCGGAGTTCACCAGCGCCTTCCAGCGTAGCTGGATGGATAGTGTTTTCGCCTAGTCCAGTGCTAACCCCAAGCTCATAACCGCTGTCAGTACGCATCAGCACACTGGGTAGCAAGTCATTTGAGCCTTCGCTCCGAGCAACCTCAAAGCCGATTAAACCGGCTCCTTTGGCAAAAACCCCAGCAACAAAACCTTTGAAGAGGTTTATGTCACCTGGAGGTAACTCAGAGGGCGGAGATAACAGCCAGTTGAGAGATCCCAAGCTGGCTGTTTGTCCGGCTGAAACATTCCCCCCTTCCAGCACCGTCTGTGTCTCTGCGTTTACCAGCACCTCATCCAGAAAGGTGTACCCCTGGCTGAGAAACTGTGACACATACTGGCTTTCTTTGTCCTTGTAGGACATTGGGATCGTGTCTGGGCCGTTAGCTTCAAAAGGTCCTTCGAGCTTTGTCTCAGACCAATTTTCAGCTTTCCCATCAGTGACGGTTCGGCGTAGCTCGACCATCGTGAATTGGCCTGGCTCCGAGGAGCTGGGCTCCCGGAGCAACTTGTAGCCAATGAAGACTTCTATTGTGGTTTCGTCATTGCCCCACTCTTTAGCAGTGTAACGACGGCACAAACAGTCATTTTTCTTCATGCGTCACCCCTTAGCGCCATTGGTCCCCGAACACATCCTTCGCAACACGCAGGATGGCTTCACGCTCCTCTTTGGCCGCACGGATAAGCAGAGCTTGATCCAGGGCGTATTCAAGAGCATTTGGGGCACCACGGAACGCTAGAGACAGTTTCGCCCAACGCACCAACGTCCGAGTGGACATGGTGACGCTGATCTGACCATCTTCACCGTTTTCGCCAAGAAACAGTTTGCGGACCTGATTAGCAATCCGAACCATTCCCTTCCGCACATTTTCCGGAAGTTTCGGAGTAACACGGCCAAGAATGCTGAGTTCAGCTTCCTCATCCGCATACCCTACTTTGGTGAAACGATAGCGATCCATAGCTGCGAGGTTCTGCATCATCACCCCCTGGTACAAACCAGAAGCATCACCGGACCCCGTAGAGTTACCAGTAACGACCACACGAAACATCGGGTGCGGCTTGATGATTTCCCCGCCATTCTGAGCGATCACAAGGGGACGCCCTTCAAGGACATCGTTGAGACCAGCCAGCTCGGCAGGGTCGGCCAAATCCACCTCGTTGATGAGGAGCAGATGACCTTCACGCATAGCGACTGCCAGAGGTCCATACATGAACTTCATGACAGGTGGTTGACCAGGCTTTTCCGCGACCAGAGCGTGATGTCCAATCAGATCTGTCAGCTCCATCCGCCCGTGGGCAGTGATTTGCTGAACAGGCCAGTTGAGACGACCAGCGATCTCGGTGATACCTGAGGTTTTGCCAGACCCGGTAGGGCCGGTTACGAACAATGCGTCACCGCCAGGCTCTTTGAGATAGGCCAAGACCTCTCGCAGAAACTCTTTGCGGAAAACGTAGTTGGTATCAGTGGCAGGGATGAAAGGGTTTGAACCGTCAGCGTAGCCGATGGCCGTTACCTTCTCCGGAATGCTGGGCATACCGAAAACCTTGCTTACTGAGAATTGAGAGTATTGAGACATAGGTGCGCTCCTATTGTGACAGGCGCACCACGTCCCGAACCGGGCGGATGCGCCCGGTTGGGCTAGTAAATTAACGTTAATTTGCTGTTTGTTTTTGGCGACCAGCTATCGCACTTTTCGCTCTCCGAAGAGAACAAAATCTGCTTACTGATGGTATTCACCATGAGTAAGAAGACTTTTAAGGAGCGAGGAGAGTAGCCTCTCCTGGAGGCCACTCCCTCAATGGACGAACATCACCACATCGTCGTTTTGACCAATGACCCCGGTTTCTTTGGCCCACTTCACTGCTTCACTGTGCGCCTGGTAGGAGCTGGAATACAGTTTCGGATCAAATTTCACCTCGCGTCCATCAGCCAGATAGATGATGCCTGCGTGATCGTCGTAAACATGAAGATTCTGTTGCATTCGACATTCCCCCTGTAGCTTGTCGTCAAAGCCAACTGACACCAGAAGACTTTGAGGACAAGCCACAGAGGCTTGACCAGAAAGAGAGGGGTTGCCCCCTCCCTTTGCGTTGACTATCAGCAGTAACCGAACGATTCAGCGATTCTCACGAAAGGACGAGAGATTGCCCAACCAGTAGGGATACACAAAGCGATGATAGCGATTTCCATGATGTTGCTCCTAAGCAAAAAGGGGCAACATCCCCGTCGGGGTATGGTTGCCCCGATGGGTTTGAAAGTGTCGAAGATTACTCAGCGACAGTTATTACCAAACAAGTTCCTTGCCCTTACGAAGGTAAGTCGGGATTTCGAGATAATCCCAGTCAGGTTCTTGTTTAGCGACTTCTTGAACTTGAGTTACCTCAGGTTCAACGACTGCTTTGGCTTGTTCAGCCTTGGCAGCACGTTCTTTGATGACGGCCTGTACAGACCGCATTGCAGGAACTGCGAATTTGTTCCAAAGGAACAAACCGATACGCTGGAACACTTTAGCGAGAACGATGAAGGAAAAAGCAAATGCCTTCGCGCCTACGTACAGTGCGCCCAGAGATGCAAGCAGAACTACAATGAAAGTGATGATGTGCATGGTGTTGCTCCTATGTAAAAAAACAGGGGCAACACCCGAAAACCGGGAGAAGCCCCCGGCTTGGGGTTAAGTAATGCCATACGGCATAAGACTAGATGCTGTTTGTTTTCGGAGACCAGCTATCTCACCTATAGCCGCAGAGCGACTAAGATGATTCAAATATAGCTCACCTTTGCTAAACAGAAAACGCTGTAACTGTCCATTTTGGGCACTTCGAGAGGTCAGGTTACAGATTGACCGCATTTATCCTTTCCAGTGCGTTTATCTGTACCTCAAATTTAGGAGTATCTCTAATGGCAGAAGCACAAGTAGCACTGGACACAAACAACGACCGCAGCAACCACTACTCTCGCCCTGTTTTCAAGCAAGTTCTGAAAGTAAACAGCCTCCAAGCTCAGCGCGTCATGGAACGCAGCTTTGAGCGAGTTTCCAACTCCCTGTTCTCCATCGACGTGATCCTTCGCATCATCGGTGAGCAGGACGAAATCGACCAGGTTGAAACCGTCATCCTGGAACACATTTCCAAGGTCTCCGAAGACCTGGACAAAGCTACCGCCCAGCTCAACAAGCTGATGGAAGACAACGGCATCGACATGATGCCCGGCTACACCAACCCGAATGAATACACCATCGAGATCAACTCTCCTCAGGTTGCTCAGTTTGCACACCTGATCCGCAAACTGGATACCCTGATGGGGATCGTTGACACTCTCTGGCTGAACACCGTACTGACCAGCAAGCAGCGCACCGACGCCACTTACCAATGGCAGCAACGCCTCATCAAGCTGGCCGGTCGAATCATCGGCATCGAGAAACGGGCTCGCATTTCCGCCCACAGCAAAGGCAAAGAAGGTGAAGTGGCCGAAGCCGCTCCGGAATCTGCAACCGGCGACAAGGAAATCGCAGACGAAGCCGAGAAAACAAAAGCAGCATAACCCAGCCCAAACCTTTGCCCCTCGCCCGAGGGGCTTTTTTTTGTCTTTTATGGTTGCATTTTTTGATGCTGTGATATTATCGAAGTAAATCAGATTCAACTCAGGTAAGAACGGAGAACAACATGAAAAAGGCTTTAATCACCACCGTGGCTCTGGCTGTAGCAGCTCTATCTGGCTGTGCATCCACCAGCAGTTACGAACCCACAGCGTACAAAACCAATCACAGTCGCGCTTACAACATCGCGGAGGCCGGTGGCCTGGTAACAGGCATCCAAGACGCTTCTGTTCCGCGTGACAAGCTGGAGCGTCTGACCGACACCAAAACGTTTGGGGCAGCCTACGTGCTGTCTGGCTACATGTCCCCTCAGCTCGGAATGACCGACTGGCAAGGTGGCTTGGTCAACCTTGCGAACTGGGCTATCGGCCCCAAACAGCATGGCGCTCGCAATAGCTTGATCGCTTGGATGCCTGCTAACGAAGCAGTTTCACCGGCAGACGCTCAGGCCAAATTTCTTTCACATGTGAAAGTTTCCATTGAGTCAGCGCTGACTGATTTGGGTGCCAATTTCACGCTTCTGTATGACAAAGATGGTCGCCTAACCTATCAGTTCTACAAGAATGAATGGGGTTGCCCGACGTGGGTGAACGGACAAAGTAAGGTAGCTGACATGTGTTCCGTTAAGGTGAAAATCGTGGAGCCTCGCCTAGGGTCAGCTCCTAATTTTGTCTCTGGCGTTCAAGGTACAGCGTATGCCTTCACATCAGGCCATGAGACCGCATACAACTTTGTGAATGTCGGTAATGGGGCAGCAAGCCATGCTCCTCAGCAAGCGATCTACGCAGCTATTAGCAAACAGCTACCAGCTTGGGCCTACCTCTACCTTGCTCCAAAATCGGTTGAGCTGGATAATGGCGAAAAAGTTGCTTTCCCTTACCTTCTTGATCAGGGAAAAGCAGAGTTATTTGTTTACCCAGAAGCGTAATCAATCTACATGAGAAAGGGGCCGAAAGGCCCCTTTTTTTATCCACCACCACCAGTTGGCGCGCCTGTTTGAGGGTCTATGCTGTTTGTCGCCTCTTTTCGCTTCGCGTCAATATCAATCCCTTCCAACCGCTCCAACGCCCTTTCCTGAGCATTCTTCCGCGTCCCGTCAATATTGAAGTCATTCCCTGCTCCAGTCAGCGAGTCGAGATTTATTGAGGCCGGATCAGGGAATTTACCGTTCTGCTGTAATATCCCAAGCCACTCATCCAAATTAATTTTGCTCCAATCAATTTCGGCAATTTTATCTAGTGGAATCCCTTCACACTGAGGATTTTTGGGGTCTCCAAAGTTCTGCCCCAATTGAGGGCGAACCTGTTCTTGTATAATACGAGAGAGCGGAGAATTGAAGCAGCAATACGCTTCTCTTTTTTCAATACAAGCGCCCAACACCTTAGATTTACAATAAGAGCCTACATAGGTGCAATTCTTGAGCGCTCTTTTGGCGTTCATAGTGAACTCTTCTTCCTCGCACTTATAAATCATCTGGATCATCACCATCGCAACGACATAGACGGTATATATCGTCATGGCAGTGCTAAGCCATGTTGTCGCAGTCTCCATCATTGCTTCGGCAGCTTGTTCAGATGCTGCGGCAGCCGCCTGCTCTGTTGCTGCATCTTGGCCTGCTGATTTCATGACATCCATCATCACTTCTTTGACTTGCTCTTTGAGCTGGTCAATGAGTTGATCAACAAACTGCTCTACAGGCTGGAAGAACGAATCAACAGCACCTGAAACGTTCTCTATATAACTTGTGAACGGTTTTGTGACTTCTGTCCACCCTTGAAGGGCAGGTTCCCTAAGTACCTGATAAGCACCTTTAAGCGCATTACCATCAGTCAGCCCCATCACTGCGCCATCGAGCTTTGGAACGGCCATTATTAGGTTCAGATAATCGGCAAGAGATATATTGGTTGGCTTTTCACAGCAATCAGAAACTCCCCCAACAGCTATCTTGCATTCGCCAGCTTCCCCTGCAAAAGCAGAGCAAATAACGTTTTCATCCCCGGTAGGATTGTCATCCCCATCTTGGCCTGTGCAGCTCATATCCTGCGTCATGAATTGGGCTGCATTGAGCAACGCAGTAGCGCGAGCAAAATCAGTGCTTTGTGTTTTGGTCAAATCAAGGCAGTCATCTCCCATGCAGCGTATAGGCCCACCGCACTGGTACTCAGTTTCCTTTTCCAAGGTCGGAACAGAAACATCTGTACCACAGTCATAAGTATCCTCGTGGACGTAGCACGTACCAGAACTTCCCTGAGCACCATCAACACATTTGGAACTGATGAAGCCGCACTGAGGGTTTTCTTCATATTTCTGACAGCTATCGAGATTCCCGCCCGTGTTTACCGGACAGTGCGTTTCACCTTGAGGGTCTGTCCAGCAGTCCATTTGCCCCTTATAAAAGTCATAGTCAGCTTTAACTCGAACCTTTTTGCATAGTTTTGGAATACCAGGCAAAGGTGACGGCTTGAGTTGAGATTCGCAAACTTTGATCCCATTGATGACTGTGCAGCCCGTAGCATCAGTCGGGTCATCTATACATGTGATCTCGCCTTCCGCAAAACCATCTACAACCCCTTTGGCTGAATCCATGCAGCTCTGTGGAGCCCACTCATCCTTGGTAATGGCTTTTGATGGGTCATAGCGTAGCTTTATGCGGCCAAAACCCTCACCTGCGCCAGTTACTGAAACGCGGATCTTAAACGTAACAACATCACCATCTTTCACATTCTTGAAATAGGGAGTGACATCAATATTAGGGTTTCGCTCCCAACTTGTTGACAATTCACATCGGCCAGCCGTTTCTGGAGGGAAATTGCCGTCAGGGCCGGACCATACTTTAGTTTCCTGACCTGATTTACCAACCCAAACTTGCATGTAGTCATCCCACTTGGCGTACTCAAGAGTTGCAGACACTATGGCGTCTGGATTACTGACTTGGACCCGCGTGTATTCCTCATAAATCGAACAGTTGCCACTCCAGTAGTCGTTACCAACTCGGCCAATCCACAACTCAGTACAGCCTTCTCCACAAGATTTGAGGTTATATGGACCATCATAGTGCTTCACCACAGAGGCATCGTAGTCATGGACAACCTCACAGTCCGCGCTTTGATCTACAACACGCTGACACCGTTCATACTCTGGAATGTGGGCGTTGATAGTATTCTGATTGATGGTTGTTTCGGCAGAACAATCCCCAAAGCCACCTGCGATGAGGTCCATATCCTCATAGGTCTTTTTGCTTAGATTTAGTACAGGGTCATTACTGAAATCAGGGCGTGATCGATTAGAGGCATCGAGAAGAACCTTGTATGCCGCACCAGAGATTGATGGATTAGCACTATTGGCATCACTCCACAGCGACCCTTTTGCATTATTCCCCACGCTGTCCATGTCATCGCCAGAGTCGTAAATGCCTTGCAGACCGCCCACATCAGGTTTATTGGCATCAGGGAAGTAATAACTATCAGGTTTATTGTTGGTCCCGCTCGTTCCGGGGAATAGATCATTGACATTAATCTGACTCCCCCCGTTCATTTGGAATTGACCGTCTTTCAACGTCGGCATAGAGATTGTGCCATCTTGCACAGTCCCCGAGCTCGACTTGAATGAGTTTGAGAGGTTTTGTCCGAAAGCCTGGGCCTCTTTACCCACCGCTGTGATGTCCTGGTCTTGGCTACCGTTAGCGTAGGAATGTATCGGCAGCGCAGACATGGTTACTGTCAACAGCGAGGCCACAGCTTTCATAAAGTAATTATGACTTCGCATTGTGTTCTCCATTTCAACCTTCCCATGCTATCTGAGAAGACAAGGGCCACCTGTACGTGTAGTGGCCCTTTTGGGGCATAATCTAAAATGCCCGTGCAAATTCGTTAGGGTCTGCTCAATTGTTACAGCAATCATTCCATCGCCAGATGGTGTAAATAGGGTCTTGCCCAATTGCCGGTATAGTTCGCGCCAGACCCCACGTAAGAGTGGATTCGCCAATTACGTGAGATGAGTTTGTCTCTGGAACCGGATGCAATAGCGTGAATTTGTACTGCGTTTTGGGTAGTGTTGGGCTAATAACACCTCTACACATAGCCTCAGAACCCATTGTCTTCCACGCTAACCCCCGGCGATGCAAAGCAGCCAGAACCCTTGTGCTAAGAAGACTGCTATCGCGGATAACACCTTTTCCACCATTCTGGTTGCCACTAAATGGATACAGGGTGCCCCATGAACCAGCACACCAGAAAAGCTGTTTTAAAGGTTTTCCAGCGGTTGATGAGACAGCATCAGCAGTACACGCAGCCGCCGCAATTGGGTTTGCTACTGCCGCCGCCTCTGGATTGGTAAAAAAAGCGAGCTCATCATTGTTCCAGGTCGGGTCGAGCTCCGACATGTACATGATGTCGAGATCCATATACCCATCAGCATTACAGGTCTGCTTAATAAATAAATCGAGCATCACCAACAGAGGAAACGCATAGTAGTGATAGTGCATAAAAGAACCATCACCACCATCCATGTCTCCCATGCCATGATGCCCTTGGTTAGTCCTATCAAACGGGAACCTGACACCATTCAAGACAGATGAGCAGCCAGGCACTCTCTGAAATTCAACAAGCCGTGCTGGCTCCCACATAGAAGTGGTGACTCCAGGCCGAGGGACCCCTAGATTATCCTCGCACATACACAGAGGGTTGCTTACGGCTTCACTCGGGAATGATCCGCCTCCACCACTTATAGGAACCCCTGCTACTTTGATGGGAAAAATACAGCTCCAGCAGATGTCAGTAATCAGTTTTCCGCCGATTACTTCCGCATTCTGGCACCCAGGGTCAGCCGATACCGAACGAACCCAAAAGACCGCGCTAACGGCAATGACCCGTAGAATTTTTTGCATCATGGTAAGGCCTTTACGTAATTCAAGTGTTTCTCCATGACAGCAGGCTTCCCGTGATAGAAACCTTGTTGCCATGACAGTCCAAGTAATTTGGCGCTCTCCCCCAATGGGAAGCTCTCCACCTGCTCAGCAATGAGCTGTATGCCTTTTCGGCGGCAGTGGAGGATGGCCGAGTAGTCTTCAAGCGACCGCAGTCTTCTCGCGTCAAACTTGCAATAGTGCCAGTCATAACGACTCAGGCGCTCCAGCGAAGAGTTTTTGTCTCCATAGTCATCCAGCGCCAGCTCAACCCCTATTTCGGTAAGAGCCTCCCATCTCAATGCGAGAGAGGCATCCTGAATGCCCTCGGTAATCTCGATGACAAGCCGTGATGAGTGATTCTTAGCAATGTCGCGGACAACCCTCCACCACGCTTTGAAAATGACGTCTGATTGCAAAGTATGTTCAGAGACATTCAGAAAAAGAGCTGGGTACAGATCCAAGCAATAATGAAGGTTGTCCTGAATGAACCGTGCCATCTCCATATCCACCAGCCCCCAATAAGGAGGTGATGACAGAGAGGATGGTGTAAGAACCCGGCCTTCGTCGTACCAACGAGCCAGTACCTCAGCAGCGACAAACGAACCTGTGCCGACGTCTTTAATTGGTTGGAAAGCCGGGGCAAAAATCATTCACCGCCCTCCTCAGCAAGTTCGCGGACAACAAACTTCTTGCCTCTGGCAGTAATGACGCTCGGTGTGTGCTCCAGCTCGAACCGGGTAATCAGATCTGGCGTCAGCAGATATACCGGCGCGTCAAAGTTGTCGGTGACACTCTTGTAGGAATCCCAGCCTTTGTCTTTGTCGAACTCTGTGGCGATATAGGTAATCCGTTGTACGCCAGGTTCCTGCTTAATTTCAGGCAGCTTCTTGGCGAGCAGCTCCATTTGCTTTTTGTCCAGCGGGTCGAAAACTACGACCGCTTGGGTAAATGGCCGCGTTCCAGGCTTGCAAACTTCCTTCGGATCGCACAATGGGTTGATCACGTCACCCGCGTGAGCGAACACAGTGCCATCCGGAGTGCTGATGTCACTGGTGATCATGACGCTAGGGTCAATTTCTCGTGTTCGAGATTTTGGCGCTCTGGGCAGCTCATTGAAATTCTGCTTGGTCCAGAAGCGCTCTATAGCCTGTTTCTTCTTCTCTTCCCAGTCGATATTGGCAAGGCGTTTCTTGGCAACATCAATAAGGTCTGGCTCACTGATTTTCTCCACCGGCCCCTTAACGCCGAGATCGCCTTTTTCTCCGTTATCCACTTCCCGAGCCAACCATACCGGGTCGGACAACCCGGAGACCTGGGCGACGACGTTTGGTTGTTCGCCAGGCAGCGGCTCATCCTCCAGCATCACAATCGTGGGAACGGCTGTGATGTTGTACGTTTTGAACAACGTAGGGTTGATGATGATGTTCGGCACTGGGTCTTTTTTGGCCGCGAGCGCCTGAATAGCTTTAACTCCCTGCCCCAAGTTCATTCCTTCCGGGATGCCACGGAACACAATTACAGAATCAGGCTGGCCTGACACCGCCGTTAGGACGTCATCTAACCCCTGTTCGCCAAGAGACAACGAGGCGAAAACCAGTATCCGATGGTCAGAGTAGATACCCTTTTCAGCCTGTTTCCGGTGCATCTCCTTGAGCGTTGGGTTAGTAGTTTGGAGCTGCTTGAAAAATGCCTTGGCTTCGGCCTGAGCCTCGTCCATGTGTTGGTTTTGCAACAGAGATGGCATTTCCATCTTCTGGGCCTTTTGGGCAATTTGCTTTCCTTTCTCAATAAGCGCCTTATCCTGCTCTGTGAGCGGAGACTCTTGAGCGTATGCCCCGCCAGCCACAGAGAATATCAACGCCACCAGAACGCTCTTAGAACAGGGGATATGCGCGGCCAATGATCTGATCATTTTTCACAGTCCCCCAGTAACGTGAGTCGAAGCTGAATGGGCTTTTGCCCATAAACCAGTAGTTATTCTCTTTCAGCGTGGTCTTGCCGTAAAAGTGGCTCTCTGGCAGATGTAGTTTCCCTGCGAGCTGGAGCCCCTCTCCGACGACATCACCATTGACGGTGATCTTCCACTTATCGTTGATCTCGACTTTATCCCCCGGCATACCGGTGAGGATTTTGACCATGCGAGTCCCGTCCTTGTAGAAAGGCTGCATGTTCTTGGCTTGGAAGGCGTAAACAGCTCCCCTCTCCAGAGTTTGGTCGTTCAGATCAATGAGGAAGAAGGTGTAACCCGGCAGGCACTTCTCCTGTTGTGGATCAATGCCAATACGGTAGCGGCTGGCAAAGGCCGCACCAGCAGCCCAAAGAACCAGTAGTGTCACACCGGCCTTAACCCCGAAGCGCTTCCAGGATTCCTTTTTGACGAAATACTTCTTGAGTGGAAAATTCATTTCAGCACCTCATCAGGGAGGTACACGTCACTTGGAGCACCGACGACAGCACTTGCGTCAAGGACCAAATAACCTGCGTCTTTCAACTTCAAAATTGCGTCATTGGTCTTGACCATCAGTCTTTCAACTTCCTCCTGAGAGGCACCAGCGGGATACGCCGACGCCACTTTAGCGAAGTCAACCACGACCACTGGCGGGGTTTGATTCAAACGCTGATGGATGCTTGCCGTTTGTTCGCTCATCACGTAGTAGCTACCGCCGAAGCCACCAGCGGCACCGAGAATGGCGGCGATTGCGATTGATTTAATGTCCATTACTGTCTCCCTGGTTATGCAGCCTGCTGACGGCTTCGCATCACGGCCTTGATTGCCTCAGGAATGCTCATGCCTTGTTTCACAAACTGGTCGATGGCGTTAACGTCCACCGGATCGGTCGAATAAAGCAGCTTCTGGAAGTCGCCCACTATCAAGCGTCCGACGCCCATGCCGCTCTTCGATTTGATAAAGATTTCTGAGTACACGCCCTGGATGGTGTGTACCGTCTTGAGGGTGTGGAACCCGCCCTCTGAAAGGGTCAGACGACCGCTACGTTTAACAGATTCCACGGTTTCTTCGGTTTGGCCGAGCAAGTACATGCTGGCCGAGTTCTCCGCGATGGCGCGGCCCACTGCGTTCTCATAGAGGTCGTTGATGGACTGCGTTGCAATGACAACGGAGCCACCGTACTTACGGAATTTGCGGTAGGCATGTTCCATGAAGACCGAGACCTCGCCCTCTTTGAGCAGGTCCCAGGCCTCATCCACGATGACGACTTTCTTGCGGTTACGTTCACCCAGGAATACTTCTTGCTGGATCTGGTAAATAAGCTGGAGCAGTACAACCTGACGCAAGTGCTTACGCCCTTGCAGTTCATCGAGCTCCAGTACAGTGAACTGGTTCTGGAAGCTGACGTTGTTCTTGCGAGAGAAGTATTTCCCGTAGCTACCTTTCGACGTAAAGGCGTAGAGCTGCTGACCAATATCCTTGAGGCGCTGGTCGTTTTCTTCTTCCAGACAGCGCTCAGCGATGTCGTCAACCTTCATCTCTTTACCTTTCTCTTCCCACAGGCGAGAAAGGACCTGTTTCAGCGCAGAGATTTGCCATTCATCCAGCAAGCCTTTGGCCGACGCCATTGCACAAACGAGGCTGACAATCGCGTCTTCTTCGTCCTCGTAGTTCTGTATGAGCTCGAACGGGTTGAGGCAGACGTGCGTTCCTTCTTCAAAGTGAACGAAGTCGCCATTGAGCATTTCCGACAGCTTCTGGTAGGACTTACCGGCATCAATAACCCAGACCTGAGCACCCTCGGACAAGTAGGAAAAAATCAGTTCGTTGGTAAGGAACGATTTACCCGAGCCGGATTCGGCTGCGATCACCAGGTTTTTGTTGGTATTACTGTCGTGAAGAGACAGACTCATGAGCTGGCCGTTGCGGGAAATCAGCGCTGCATGATAGGTCCCGGTCCCCTTCCATTCCCCAAACACCGGCAGGACCACAGCCGCCTGCTCGGTTGTCATGGTCTTGTAGCGGAATAGGTCTCGCACTGCATCCCGGTCTGTACAGAATGGCAGGCAGTTGAGGAACATCGGCAGAGCAACGAACTTATCCTCCATCAGCTCGAACCGAGATTCACGCCAGATGTTTCGTGCGGCCATCGCCGCCGCTTCAACACGTTCTTTGGTTGGAGCAAATAAAACCACCGAGTAGGTGATCTTGACTGGCTTAGCCCCCTCTTTCATGGACTCATAGAGAGTGTCGAAGCTCTCCTTTTTGTCCGCCAGCACCGGCACGAATTTGAGCATCGGCCCGTAGGCTTGGTTTACAGTGAACTGGCGTTTGCGCTCCAGAGTGTTTTTCGTGCTTTCTGCCTCAGGGAAAAACACATTGGTCACAACCATGTAGTTTTCTTTGATGCTGGAGTTGCCGCCGCTGAGATCCCCGGCATAGGTCAACGCATCACCAAAGTAGAAAACGTCAGGCAGCTTTTTCGCTGACATGACTTTCGCGTGGTAGTCCCCCAGCCTGATGCCGTTCTTGCTGACTTCCACATCAGTGCCGTAATCGAAGATTTGCTCGCAGATGGGCTTATCCATCTCCCAATCCACAGAGTCATGTCGCCATGAAGCATCCGGCCCCCAATTCAGGATGGTGCTCATGATCCGGATGTAGTTCACCGCCGTCATTGTGCGGGGACGCAGACCAACGGTTTGAAGCGATGATTCGACCTTCGTGCGAAGCTGTGCGAGCTGCTGGAGTTCGCTTTCAGTCGGGTTATTGTTCTTGATGGGGACTTTGCACGTAACGAACAGCTTGAGGTCTTGGATCAAGCCATTGTCGTAGATACCTTTGTTGGTCTTGGCAAATATGCGTTCTGTCGTGTGGTGCTGGAGGAAGTTAATCCGTTCCTTGATGACAGATGTCAGCAGCTCGTGACGGAAGCCATCACGCAACCCCATCATCCGGTACATCTCCTGATTGATGTCCGGGGAGCGGAACAGAACAAACTGGAGCGTAGTCTTCGACGGGAACTCCTGATTCAGGAAACCGTTCATTCGCTCCTGAACTTTTTCATCGGCACCACACAGGGGCTCACACATGAAACCAAAGCCTGCACTGTGGTCATCCATAAGGAAGACATGATCGTCTTCGTCATAGGCCAGGACAGGAATAATCCCGGCAGCTCGCAAGTGCTCCGGGATCAACGTTTCTTCGAGTTTCTTTTTGATGGTTACGATCATTCAACACTCTCCAACCATGATTTCAGGTTCTTCGGACGTCCTTTGCTGACACGACCATCCGGAGCAACCACGAACGGAACGCCCTCAATCCCAATGAAATGAGCTGTCAGCAGCGTTTGATCGTATTGGCCGGGGTCGCAGGTTTCTTTTGAAGGAAGGGAACCCAAGGTGTTGTTCATCAGCGCATCGAGCGCGTGGGTTTTGTCTTTCGCGCAGTACAAGTTCTTTGCCAAGCGGTTGGACTCAGCACCCAGAGCAGGAATCACGATAAATTTAAAGGTGTAATCATCCACCAGCGATTTGGCATCACCCATGAGCTGATGGCAAACCGCGCATCTAGGATCGACAAAGACCACCACCTCTTTGTCACCACGCCCCATCGAAACGGTGTTCAGCGTGTCCACATCCATGCCCATGCTCTTGAAGTGGATACGCTCCGCTACATCCCTCATTTGGGACATCGTGTTGAGGGGCTTCTTGCTCCACAGGTCGTAGATTTGTCCTGAAATAACAAATCGCCCGTTTTCAGAGAGGAACATGATCTGCCCATCACTTTGGACGGCTCGAACCCCTTTGATGGGTAGCTCTACGATGTCCTCTATCTTCGCCGCTCTGGGATCGGTGATTTCCAATTTCGATGACGCATGAGCCGTGCCGGTAATAATCCCGAACACCATCAGCGCCCCGAGTAATTTTGTCCGCATGTCTATCCCCTAAGATTGGATTACTGGATGCTGGGCAGTGTATCCGGGGGAGGGAAATAGACTCGCCTCTGTAATAGCCCAATTTGGACAATTCCAGCGCGATACAAAAAAAAGCCCGGTCTGAACCGGGCTTTGAGAGGAATGAACCTTAGTTCATGGTAACAGCTTCGGATTTGCCACCAGAGTCATCGACCCCAACCAGAGAGATGGTCGGCATCGTTTCATAGGTGCCCTTGCTGATAGTCACTCGATCAGAGCTGATGCTCTGCAACTCACCGGCAATGGTCCATTCGTAGGACTTCATGCGGCCATCGGTATCTTCGCAGTTCGCATAAACGATCCACGACCCAACGGTCTCTCGTGAGCTCAGGCTACATGCAGGCAACTTGTTCTCTGCCACATTGATGTTCACCTCGCCCTCAGCTTCATGCCCCATTTCTGAGGTTATTTTCAGCTTGATGCTGTGCTCACCAGCGCCCAGAGTTGCTCTGCCGTAGTAACCGCTGCTTTCCAACGGCGTACCATCTACCGAGTAGACGCGAGTCGAAATACGGTCGCGTGGGTGGCCGCCAGAAATGTACGGTCGCAACAGCACATCCAGAGGCTCACGCTCGTATTTGTTCGAGCCAGAGTATTGCAGGTCGATAGCATAGGGCTCTGCCTGGCCGATCTTGAGCGGTTGCTCGATCACGGTTTCATGGCCGCGAGCATCACGGACAGTCACCTTGATGTTGTAATCGCCCGGCTCATTGATCACAAAGGACCGGACAATATCCTGCCGCTGATCCTGAATCACTGCGCCTTCCGGCAACTCCCACTCGTAGGTCGGTTCTTCCAGCTTGCCGTTGAAGGCAATTGGCCGCACTGACGCGGTGATCGTCGCAGGAGCCACGTCAGCGTTCTTCCTGACCTGCATTCCGAAGCTCGGCCATACATACTGCCACACGCGGGAGCGTAGGCTATGCGAGGCTTCTGCACCCTGATCTCGGTATCCTTCGATCCAGGTGGTGTACTTCGTTTCTACAGTAGCCTGGTTGAGGTCAGTGTCCGAAGGCACGTACTCAGCAGTATCACCCTGCACAATTGAGCCATCAGGCAGCGTGAAGAACCCGTTCAGCTTCACGTCCATCCCACGGTAAGGCAGGCTGGTTTCGGCTTTGAACACATACTTCTTACCGGTCTCAATGACTCGCGGCCCTGTCACGTAAGGACGGGGGGCCTTCACTGCTCGGAAGTCAACTGCCGTTTTCGCAACTTCATAGGCATAGCCGTCATCAGCCGGTGCAGTGGCAGAGCGCACACGAGCCCACAGGCGGTATCGGGTTTCTTCATCGCTCGAAAGCGTGATGCTATCCCCTGTCTGCGCGTAGGTTTTGCCACCGTCAGTAGACCACTCAACAATGGCATTGCCACCGGAGATTGGCTCATCGTTCAACGTCAGGTTCGCTGTGTACTTGCCTTCACTTCCGACAAACAACGTGGTCGGGCCGATAACAGCAATATCAGGTTTGTCGTAAGCGACAACACTGACCGCTTCGGTGTACTTTTCCGCACCTGAGTTGACGTTCACCACCTTGGCCCGAACCTGGTACTCCCCCTTGTCGAAGGTCTTCACAAGCTGATACTTGTATCGATCTTCTGGGATGAACTGCTCCCAGGTTTTACCGTCGTCCTTACTGGTTTCCCACACAACCTGGCCGGTAGCCCGGAGATCCTGACGGTCGTCCAAAGATAGCTTGAACACAGCAGTGAACGGAGCTTCACCAGACAACTTGCGAGCCTCCACGCCAGCACCGATGGCACCACCACGAAGCACTGTCAAGAAGGCAGGTCTGATAGACAACTCTGTGCGGTTGTAACCCTCAACAGGGCTTTCCAGAACAGCCTCAGCAGCGATACGGACGGAGGAAGTATCCACACCAGACAGGTCTACTGAGAACTGAGCTTCACCGTTCGATGCTTCCGCATAATCAGTGAGCGCAACCGTCTCGTTGTAGGCCTTTTGCTGGATCAGGCGTACTTTCCACACCCCCATCGTGTTAGCGTCATAGTCACCATCAGGTTTGTACTGATCACGGATGAGAACCCTAACCGGCAATGCCTGGGTGTCAATCGCGGTATCACCTTTAACTTCAACGATAGGACGGATACTGTCAGAAGGTGCAGAGATAGCCCGGTAGACAACCTCAGTCTTCACATCAGGCACCTTGTTGTAGGCCGCGTTCACCTTGTAGGTGGTCTCCTCCCACAACGCTCGCTCATCGGTATTGATGCGGCGATACACCTTATTGGTGGCACCCCATCCCGGAGTGAAGGTCTCAGACTCAAGAACATCAGAGTTGCGCGATATGGCAATATCCAGATCAGCTCGTTCAGAGTTGATAATGGCATCACCCAGGTAGTTACCTGTCATCGGCACCAAGTAGATGTTGTCTTTGAAGTTGTAGTCGGAGGCTAGTTCAACGGTCGGAGCTGGTGGGTCAACCGCTTCGACATTGAAAGTCTCGTCGTTCAACGTCACCCGAGTGCCGTTACGGGTGAAAATACTTACCCGCCACCCCAGAGGGTGATCACCGTTCTCGGCCAGGGAACCTGACAACGAAGGAGATTCCGATAACGGGTCTTGGACCAGTCCATCGGGGATCTGCTGCCACTCGAACAGACAGGTGCGGCTTGCACTGCCAACAGCTTTGTTCGCGGCCTCGTTTTTCGCACGGTCAGCACTGAGAGTGATTGAACAATCAGGACCTTTGCTCTGCTTGAAGTTCACATCAAAGTCTTCAATGACGCGATTCACCTGAGCAATGTCATCAATCGGGGTGTAACCAACAGAGCCATAGGCAGTAGTTACCGTCAGGTTCTGAGAGCCAGACCCAACTTTTACCTTGGAACCGTCACCACTGAACAGGTACAGGCTGTATTCGACAGGTTGTTCACCAATGCTCACAGCCTGCCCCACCAGCCCGGCAACTTTCATCCCGTTGTTGTCCTGCGTAGTTTGTTCAGCCTCATCCGGAGTTCTGTCCCATTGGAGCAAACACACCGGGTCACGAATTGGGTCTGCGGCCATAGCCACATCCTCTTTCGTGGTGAACCGGCAAGGCACACCCGACTCTGGCAGGGCATAGATTTTCACCGGGTCAATAACCTGGCGAATTGTCCATGATTCAGCCGAGAGCTTGGCCGTCCCTTTCCAGGTATTGATGTCCACAACCAAGATGGGTGAGTTCGGCGCGGAGGTCATGACAAGAAGACTGGAAGAGCCGACCACATCAGGAACAGCCGGTTTAACCGGAATGCTCAAACGACCACCTGACGCACCGAAATCATGTTGGCTCATGATCCCCATTGTCTGGCCCGGCTCGATACGCACCCCATTCACCACCAGCGGCACTTTCGCATCAGAACGGAGGGTCGCAAACACGTCGTATGAACCTGTCACGACAGCACCATCACTGAGCGTCAGCGGCTTGGTCTCGATGATCCGCTTGCCATCTGCATGAACAAATTCATGAGTGACAGCGGGGACCATAACCTTGCCATCCATCCCATCCGCCAGCATCACCTGACGCGGTTTGTACTCGAAGCCAACCGCCTTTTGAACCGCGTTGCCTTGTGCGTCCTCACCGGAAACAGTCAGCGTGTAAGATTCCCCTTCCTTCAAAGACGGGAACATTACCGGGTACTCAAGGCGGAATCGACCTTTCGACTCCTCACGCCAAGACAACTGCACCTTGTCATCGGCTGGGCCTCCGACGAGGGCAATAGAGGTCAGCTTAGGACTCGGGTCGGCAGTATCAGTCAAGGTGATTACAACATCATCCAAAGACTGGATTGGTGCTCCATCACTGATCGATACGGTTAGTGTCGGCGCTGAATTATCTATGCTCATAGCATATTGGGAGCCAGTGAATACCTGCTTAACCTCATTACCGAAAGCATCTTTAGCTACGAGAGATATGCCGGTATATGTGCCCTCTGACAGATTCTCAGCAGAAAATGTGAAAAACCAATCATTTGTGCTACTACGAAGAACTTCAGTACGAGACAACGGACGTTCTTCGCCAGTCGAGGTTATCGCAGACGCACTTGAGTTGTTAGAAATAACCCACTGGTTAACACCCCAACCGTCAAATGAATCAGGCTCACGGAAATGAGCTTTAAAAATCCGCCCATTTCGTTCTAACCCAGCAATTTCAGGAGGGTTAAGGTCATAGCAGAACGTTGCCCCAATCCGATCAGACGGAAGTTCAGGCTTCCCTTCCGGTCGAGACCAATATCCAGGCCATGAACATGAGCGCCCACTGAACGATATATCCGTATCCACTTCTGCATAAGAAGCATTTGCCGGAATTTTAGTAGTAGGCAACCAAGATCCCCATAACTCCTGAGCGTAAGGTCTCGGCTCAACATGAAATCTCAGTTTTTTATAATGGTTAACTGAGCTCATATTAATGGTTTCACCGCGGACCCACTGACCATCATCCCTAAGATATTCAACATACTTACCGATGGGAGCCAAGCTAACCGATGGATCAGCTTTCACACTGACGGATGTATTACCAAGAGAGTTCATAACCCAGTCGTAAATAATAAACGACTTAGTTTTTGTCCCATGTTGCTGGAATACATCAGCTTGCGTCTGCCGATAATCATATGTACCGTCTTCGGCAATGATATTGCCTTCAATACAGTTTTTATAATCACACCAGTTACCGCTTTGAGCACCGTAAGGTGAAGAAGGATAGGAGTTTGTTTTGGGTATCCGGTAGAGCACCCTGTAGGTATCGGAATAAATGGTCATTCCGTTCTGATAAGGCGCAAAACCTGATAGGGCCTGACCATTAACCTTAAAAGTTGAGGCCTGCGGGTTCTTAGGGTCATACACTGCTACTGGCTCAGGATTCTCTCCAGACTTTGCACCTACTGAATCCCAAGCAATAGGATAGGCTATTGACCCTTTGTTCCCTGCTTTATCCAGGGCCTCGAAATGAAGCGTATATAGATCCTCCCCATTAGGGAACACAGTGCTCCAGTTCAACAACTGGCCTTGGCCGTTGGCGTAATTAACCGAGACAACAGGACTCCTCTTGCCTTTGCTATCTACAGCATACGCCTGTATAGAGGAAACCGAAGAACCGGCATCAGATGCAGACACATCTATACCTGAAAATCGGTTAGGACCTCGCAGTAGCGTTCCATCAGAAAGCGCCCGGTTCCATTCCCCTTTTACTGTCACGTTTGCCAAACTTGGCGCTGTCGTATCGACTTGAAGCGGGTATTCATCAGTCTGAACGGAACTTCCGTCTGACGCCAGTATTTCGGCCCTTAGTTTGTAGACTCCCTCGGAAGGAGCCGGTAGTTGAAGTTCCGCACCATAGTAGGATTTTCCACCCACTGTGATGCGATCAGTAGCCCCAAGAAGGTGGCTGGTCGCTGTCGAAACCACTGTTCCATCCGACCGAATCACCGAAATCTTTACCTTTCGGTCGATACCGGCACTCAAGGCAAACGAGATATTGCCCGTTGGGTTGGCATAGTTGGCATTCGGAGTCAGAGACCGTTGCGTACCATCTGGAGCCTTAAAGGTGTATTCCAGCAGCTCTGCATGAGCAGCACCAGCGGTAAGAACCGCCAGAGCCCCAAGCATCGCCGGAATTTTAGGCTTGAAATTGATCATCGCATTCTCCATTCGTTTTGAGTTACAAGAACCCAATGCTGGAGGTTACGGGAGGGAGTGCATAAACATGGGCTGTGGAAGTGCCCTTTTTGAGCAAATAAGGAAATAGTTGGAATTTGTTATGACTGGACTTTTTGCCAAAAAATAAGGGCAGCTTTTAGGCTGCCCCTATCACCCGTTGATTAACGGCAAGGTGTCTTTTACACCCCCAGGCCATTGCTGAGTTGCACAACAGCCGGGATGACCTTCTCTGCATGTTCCAGAGTAGCAGACATGATGGATTCCACTACGGTCGGGGAGTTGTACAGGCCCATACCGCCACCGATACCCATAGCGAAAGCCATGAGGCTCTGGCGAGCGATACCACCAACAACACCGACCAGGATCATCGCACCCGCAACGATTCGACCCAAAGTACCTTGGGTCCAATCCTTGAGAGTTACCCATACGTCGTCAAACGCTGTACCACCAGTACCAGCGTGGGCCTGATCCGGCACGAGCAGGAAGGCTACCACCATCAACCCCAGGAAGAGGAAGAGTGCGTTGTTTTTACTTGAGGCATTCGCCAACTGATTTGCGTTCATCAAGAACATCTCCTATTTGGTTGTTTCAGACTTCGGTTCGTGTTGTACCGTTTGCAGCGGTCTCAAAACTGGCTCACTTTGCGGTGTGCCATCCCCAATCACCCACCTGCGCGGTTCGATTTCGGTATAGACATACCCTGTCACGATGAGATCACCATTGGTGTCCTCCCAGGGAGCTACCCAAATCCGCATAACCTGTGCTGGTGTACGAATTGGAATCGGGCGATCCGGAAGACGCGGTGCGACATAGTTGTCAATCACCGGGTCTCCGGAGCTAGATGAGTTCGCTGAAACGTTTGAGGAACCTTCGCCATCCGCTTCCGCTTTGGCCTCGACTTCCTCTGGTTTCATTGGGCGCGGGACATTTCCGTCATTGGTTGCGGCGTAAACGTCTCGCGCTGACATACACTGAACACCATTCGGCATTCCCGGACAGCTATACTCATCCTTGCCGATGTTGAACGTCGAACAGCCCGACAAAATAAGTAGCGCTGCACCCACCCCCAACATCTTTGCGGATCTTACTGCCTGTTCCTTTTGAGCCTCGCCTCTGGAACTGCCCTTTCTGGTCAAAATGTTCAAATTTTTCATTTCTTGGTTCCCCCGGTGGAACGAATTTGTAGCTTGGTTCCTTTGGTCACGATGATGTCTACCTGACGGCCAGCATCGACCTCGATAACGGGGAAGATGCCTTCGGCCATGTCGATATAGAACTGAGCGATGCGATCTAGCGCCTTACTGGCCCCCTTCACTGCTGCTCCCTGCAACATCTGGTCGGAGAACACAGACTGGTACTGGGTATTTGAGCCAGGGTTAGTGCTGACGACCGGCACAGGATTGACGTCAAAGGCTTCGGAAACGCCACCAAGGAAGCCTGCCATCAAGCTCTTGGCGATGATTTGCCCCTGCTTCGATACGACGCGACCACGGACACCGGCCTTACCGTCTTCACCCACTGCATAGGAATCCAGCTTCGCTTCTATGACCCCCCCATCATCCCGAACGCACGAGAAGGTCTCGCCACGCAGGTACGCTCGCTCTGAACTGAGATCTCCATAGCCTGAAACAATCAGGAAGCACTCACGAACATCCGCACGGAAGCGGTTAGGCAAAATAGCCTCTTTCTGAATCCTGAGGGTCGAAGGGAACGGATCTCGACGAGCACCTTGAGATGTTGGTGCGTCCATACCGTTGATGAGCACCCCTGTCAGGATGGAGCCAGAAGGTAGGTAGATAGACTCATCATCCTTGTTGTCCTTCTCTTCAACTTCTGGCGCTTTCTGCGAGTAGCTCACTATTTGGATGCCTGGTTTAGTTGCATCACGACCGTCTCCCTTGCCAGTTGCAGGAGCCCCACCCTTCGAGTCAGGAAGCGGTGCGTCCCGAAAAAAGGATGCTGGATCTTTGTAGTCGAGCTTTTTCTCCATGAACTGACCATCACCACCAGATGCACCATTAACATCGGCTCTGGCATCCTCTGATGAAGAGGATGTTTTTCCACCAGCAGCGCCGGTTTCGACTTTCTTAGCCAATTCCATGTTCTTCTGGGTCAGGCGGTCCAAATCTTGACGAAGGCGGGTCATCTCACGGCCAACATCACTGGATTTCCCGGCAGTGGTTTTGGTTTCCTCCAGCTCTTTCTTGACTCGTTCCAGCTCCTTTTTCAGGTCGGAGTTTTCACGAGACACCATCTTCACATCGGCAGACAACGAATCTATCCCGATCTCACGGGTGTTTTTGTCTGTGAGAACGTGCTTGATGGTTTCTTGGCGACCGCGCTTCTCTTCTTTCTTGGGTTCACCAGAGAACATTGTCACGACCGCAAAAAGAACGAAGACGCCGCCAGCGATAGACACCCAACGCTTCTTGTTGGGGTCTAACTGTGTCCAAAATCGCTTAATCATTGGGCACCTCCCAGCAGCGATG
The DNA here is from genome assembly GCF_058661685.1 of Enterobacter sp. 6722112. NCBI lineage: Bacteria > Pseudomonadati > Pseudomonadota > Gammaproteobacteria > Enterobacterales > Enterobacteriaceae > Enterobacter > Enterobacter sp. 6722112. The sequence continues at coordinate 188,028 of NZ_JBZWGR010000008.1, forward strand.
GACGCTTAGACGTTGGTGCGAGACCACGCTTCTGCTTCTTCGCCACATAGATCTCCGTCTTCTGGCCGGGCTCAAGCACGTTAAGCGGCCACGTAGTCACCGCAGCCACATCCCAGCTCCCACACAACGCCTCTTTGAACTCAATAGGCTGATCAGAGACGTTCAGGGCGACACCGATGAACACGTTAAGGTGGTGGCCCATCATGTATTGCCCCTTGCTAAAATCCACCTTTACCCCAGGATGAGCGCAGCTCGGCACCGCAGCACCAGCAGGGATGCGGTTCAACGTGTAACCTTGAGGGACTTCACCAAGAGCAATCTTTCGGAATACTGACCGGATGGTTTCGACATAAGGCTGGCTCTGTTCCCAGGTCTCAGCCTTGGTATTGGCAAAAGCACCAGTGATACCTACACCACCATCGAGCTTGAGAAAGACTTCTCTGGGCGGAATACGACGGGGAACCATCGTCAGGCTGAGAGCTTGGGCTTCCGAGCCTTTTTCAGTAATGAACATAGTCACCGGATACTGCTTATCCGTGGCGACATAGACCACATTCTCTTTGATGCAGACCTCACCACACTGGCCGTTATCCGTCGCCCCGGTCAGAGATGTTGAAACGATCTCAGGATTGCTGAAAGGCGTGACGATTCGGTTCGGATGACCAACGGCTATCGGGATGATCTGGTTAACCCCCGGCTTCATCGTCAGTAAGGGGTTTTCATTCATGCTGCCCACAACCTCATGGGAGCTTTGTCCTGACGTCACAGGGGCAGGAACATCCTTTTTCATAACACTGGCCGGGACAACAGGAATGTCATCCGAGGCATAGGCCATTGAAGTTCCAAGCGCCAAGGACAGCGCCAGGAGCGAAAGTTTAGCGTTGTTCTTCATGCTTTCTCCGGTTTTCTTCTTTGCGCTGGAGTTGCTCCAAAACAGTTTTGGTGCGTGGCTTTCCTACATAGGTGTCGATGTAGTCCAGCACGGGCGCGTAGTTTGAAATCTTGATGGCGAACTCGTAGGAGCGTTCGCTACGCTCTTCGTTAGAAGAAGCCCCTTTGACGTAGGAATATCCGTAGACAAACACCTTGTCGCTCTTGGGCTCGTACTCAACAAAACGCGGCTCAAACCGCATGGTTACGCGGTCGTTCTTGATCTGTTGAGCTTGAATTTCGATGGCATCAATCACGTCCTGATAGATGCTCGGGGAGAGAAGCGGGGTGATCCGTTCTTTCACAAAGTCAACGGTTCCTGGCGTCACATTGCCAAGGAGCTGAGCAAAAGCGAAACCCCAAGCCTCTTTATAGGACTGAGAGGCGTTATTTTTCGTCACCCAGGCTTCTTCCGTGAGCGTGAAAGGCTGGATAGTGACGATGGTTTCCTTGCTGAATACTTGGACCACCAGCAGGAAAACGATAGCAATAAGACCACCCTGGAAGATTCGTCCCCACTTATTTTCTGTTTGGGTCCCTTCCCAGGTCTTGAGATACTTTTTCAGGTTCAAGGCAAATACCTCCGGACAAACGGATTCTTGAGAGATTTGGCCTTGGTCATGATGAACCCGGCCCAGTAGATCATGTGGAGCAGGTATCCATCCGGATGGTTATCCCTGAATCGGCGATAAAGGTTGGTTACAAGTAACCCCCCCAGAAAGCAGATCAGGGCCTTACCGATGATGACCCCTATCGTTAGCCCCAAAAGCATCGGGGCCAACTCATCTGCGCTCCACAACAGCAGATGCGGGGGCTCATCGACCCGGCGCGGTATCTTTACAGGCTTCATAGCAACCCTCTTCTTTTCCTAGTGGCCTGTATTCTCATTCAGGGTCACTGATTTTCTGCCACGGCTTCGCGCCCTTTTCGGGCACTTCCAGCGACAAATAAAAAAAGGCGGCCTAAGCCGCCTTTTTTGCGTTTACTGGATCGGTTATTGATTTTGAGGAACCGCTTCCGAATGTTTTTCCGAAGCCGCAACGCTAACTTCATTGGCTGGTCGGGCCACCCCCAGAGTTTTCACTTCCTTGTTAGCATTGGCTTTAAACTTGAACATCAGACTGTACGCCGCCAGCAGGAAGAAGCTGAGAATGCCCCAGTAGGTCTGAACCGTGCCCAGAGCCTTGGCCGGGTCACTTGCAGCTCTGTTGGCCGTATCAGCAGCCAACTTAACCCACTGACTCCAGTCAAAACCTGCCGCAAAAGCAGACAGCCAAAACGCGACGGCCACTGGAACGATGAAGATGCACATCAGCACCGCGTTCATCAAAAACCAGAAAAATTGTTTATTAAGGTTCACACTTCCTCCCATTAACCTAGAAAATTGAATGCGTGTTCCAGGTTCATCCCTGCAACAACACCTATAACGAACATCACCTGCCAGACAAGGAACTGCCAGGAGATGAATGAACCAGATGAGCTTTCGCTTTCTCTGACGTGAGCTTGTGCGGACATAGACCCTCCAAATAACTTGTCGTCATCACGGAGTAATCGTCTCTTAATTGATCAATCTAGGAACAGTGCTGTTACGGCCCATTTTGGGCACTTTATGGAGGTTTATTCGAGGAGATGATAAGAGCGGGAGGCGAAAAACTTTCACATGTGAAAGTTCAAAGCGGCCAATGGCCGCTTGTTTCACACTGTTCTATTGTAACGGAGTTCTCGATAAGCATCCCATGCTTGCTCTGATGAGACACCTCGACAACCAACATCTGTGGCGCACTCAAGGTCCATCTTGTACTGCTTAACCTTCTGGTCTGCTGTATCGCCCCAGCTCATGGCTGATGGGTACTTGGAAACACTAAACACATTTTCAAGTTCAGCCTGATAGTCGTCGTTTTGTAACAGAGGTTCGGTTTCACCATCATCCCAGCGAATGTAAGCCTTACCCTGGAGAGCCTTCAAATGCAAAGGCACCAGTAAGGTGGAAATCACTTCGTCAGCCCTGATGTCTTTGTAAGCACACCAGTGAGGTTTAACGGTGATCACACCATTTACCAAAACGATGTCACACGCCAGTGTCGCTTCAACATTATCGTTAACATCCTGCCGAGCGTAGATCTCCACGAAACCAACCTGCTCTGGAACAACCTTGTCGATGAAGCTCCAAAAGCTGGGGTACGACGTTCCATCGCTGAGCGTCAACTGACCGTCATGCTCTTTCAGCATACGGTTCAGTTGTGCAGTGAAGAACTCTGCCGACACTTTTCTTGCCAATGGTTCCATATCACTCAGTCGTAGAGTGGCTCCTGCACCCCCCTCATACACCTCTCCAAAAAAGAAATCTCTCTTACGCATTAGACTTTGCCTCCTTTAATCGCTTGCTGGGTCAGCTTGATCCAGTTCAACGGGTTTTCACAGTCAACATGGTTGCCAGCGGCACCAACTACCGTTTTGTATGCCTCCGAGCCTGCCGCTGTGTGTACTGCCAGCATAAACGAAAACATAGGGTCATTTTGCATGGTGCCAATCATCATTGCACTGGAAGTGTCTTTGAGCTGGCAGTTTTCAACCCGCAGATTGAGTACATCTTTTGCCACCATCTTACAGTCGGGACACACCTTCTCAAGGTTCTTGAGCTTTGCGTCGTCATTGAGCACATCAGGAGCCGCGATGGCAGTACCGGCCATACACAGCCCCAGTGCCAGCAGTTTGAGTTTATTGGTTACTTTCATGGTTCCTCTCTATATCGTTCCAATTTCGTTTCGGTAAAAGAACAGTGGCCCAGTGACTGTTCTGAGTTCCGGCGTTACTTGCTTTACTCTTGAGCAAATATGCTGCTTGAAAAAGTTGTGGTATCCGTACAAAGCTGGGCGTGTAAAAACGGAATAGATAATGAGGGTGATGGCCGCACCAGCGGCCCACCCGATCACGTCCGGAGAGATAAGTCCTGGCACGTCTGAGATACGTTCTGGTTCAACCAAGCGGCACACCACCAGCACCCAGAACCACATTACCGGCATCACAAAGATCATCTTTCCGACGCAAGCAATGAGCACCTTCACCAAATTCAAGCTCTGCGCCCAGTAAAGCCACAACGCAGACAAGGATTGGCGACGTATCACCTGGTAGACGTTCAATGGGATGTCGCACAGATGCACCCCATCTTGATTTATAACGGAGTAGCTCATCCTCCCTCCCTATACCCGTTTCTGGAGGTTGCCGAACGTCAGGCCAACCAGGACACAGCACGTCATCATTGTCATCGGGATGACAACCGGATCGAGCGCTATGGGGATGAAGAACGCGATGAACAATCCGGCCATCAGGTACATCGTTCCGCGAACGCTATAACGATGGAGAACCGGACTCGCATAATCGAAGTTGGTCCGCTTAATTCGCCATGTCATCATCCCGTCATATACCGCAGGTACGAACAGGATCAGCATATAGGGAGCCCACGCGGCTAACAGCGCCAACCGTGTGTAGAACTGGTAAATGACGTTGACAAAGGCTTCCATGCGGCCTTTGACCCACACAAACCAGCCCTTGCCCATATCCTGCATCCCCTTGGACTTCTGGCGCTCCTCTTCTGATGGGATCAGCGTTTGGTACATCCCCTCATAGAAGCCTGAATCAATAACGCTCGACCTGAACCAGGTAGATGCTTTGTTCTGTATCCAGTCTCTTGCTTCGACACCAAGACTCTGTTCCACCAGCACGGATTCCCTTTTGATGGCTCTGTCTGTCCAGTCGCCAGGGATCAGCAGCAATATTGCCAGCAACTCAATAACCAGCAGCCATGCGACCAGCAACCACGGCTTCTTCATAGTCGGTTCTCCTTAAAACAGTTTTCACGCTCTCACAGGTGATGAGCTCATACAGCAAGCCACGCAAAGAGGTCTCATCCTCATGGGGCTGCGGGTTAATGGATAGTTCTCCTGGATGGGAAGAAAGCCACAGTGAGAACGACTCTCCTGAATCGACAGACCATGAATCACCGCCACTATCGACAATTTGCACTTCCAACGCCCGGCAGGTTTCGGTGATCAGGGTTTCCAGAAATGCCCCAATTCTGGCCGGGTCTTCATATTTCTCTCTCTGCTCATGAAACACGAGCTGGCTGTAGCGATGCAGAGCTTCTTCAATGATCGGGTAAATCACAGGCTCCTGATTAGCCTTAATCCCGTCTGTGATGTAGCAGCTCAGCTTCTCGATGATGGCCTCCGATGCAGGCCAGTCGAATTGGAGGATGCTCAGGATGTGAGCGTTCTTGCGGCCACGACTTTTCAATTCATTCATAACCCTGTCGAAAGGGTTCACATCGACCATGATGGCTACCTCGTAATCTCTATACTTCTTGTCACACATAGCTCTGCTCTTACTGGGTCAATATGGGCAGACGGCCTTTTACGATTGTTCCGCCTGAAATTTTGGCTATGTATTCCAGGTTCGGAAGCATTCCCAATAACTGGGCTGGGAACAGATCAGCTTCCTCCTCCATCAAACGCTCGCCTTGGTTGCCTCCGTGCATAATGGGCTCCTTGCCATCCGAGTTCTGGCCTTGAGTCCGCATGACGTACTTGAGCCGGGTCTTCGGCAGGTTATCCGCGATATACTCCTGGGTTTCACCATCGACGATACGCAGAGCAAACGTGTTGTTGATGTTCCCCAACACCTGGAGCGCTTTGTCTTTGCTACCCAGTCGAGCTGCGAAGTCAGCAAAAGTCTGAGTTGCAACGAAAAGACGAAGTTTCGCACCGCGACCTTTGTTCAGGAGCTGGATGAACGGGTCGTTGATCACCTCGGCAGCCTCATCAACAAAGATATTTACGGGTCTGTTGTTGACGCCGTAGTTGTATCTGTCACCGGCAACCGCTGTCAGGTCTGACAGGAAGATGGACCCCATAGCACTACCAACCATGTTGTCGGTCAGGGAGTCGAGCCCCAGATAAGCAACTTGAGCGTTGTTGATGATTTTTGCGGAATCGGTGATCTGGCGTTCGTCGCTCAGATCAGATGAGTCTGGAGACAGCAGAGGGCCTAGCTCCCCGGACGTCAGCATATTCATGATCGGCAGGAGGTTCGCCACCATCTTGGAGAAGTGGGTTTGGTCGTGCTGGAACATCGACAGCAAGCCTTCCAGGTCAGAGTTCGGGTGCTCAGGTTGGATGATGTCGTAGTAGAACTTCATCAACGCGAAAGCGATCTTCTCACGCGAACCGTTTTTGGCTTTTTCCAAGTAAGCCGCTGCTTCTGCCTCCCAGTCGGGCATAACTCGCTCTGAGTAAGCCTGAACGGCCTTGATGACCAAGCCAGCAGCGCCACCTTCAAGGAATCGGCGGAGCTTTGTCAGGTTGGGACGATCATGAGTGATGACCAAGCCCTGAGCGATGTTGTTCAGTGCCTGCCATCCAAATGATTTGAACGGGTCGGCCCCTGCTTCGGACGGGATCAACGCTGCCAAACGACTTGCGATTTCAGTCACGCGGGTGAAGTTACGCAGAGGGTCGATACGCACCGACTCTTCCGGGAATGCTGGATGAAATGAGACGAATCTTTCCGGCTGCCCCATAGCTTCACAGGCACGTCGGGCATTGTCCCGCATCTCCTTATCCCCTTTCGGGTCTATGATGATCACGGCTTCCCCACGCAGAATGGCCTGTGAAATCAGGATGTCGAACATACGGGTCTTGCCCGAGCCGGTGGTCCCAACGATCAGCGAATGCCCCTCAGTGTGCTTGAGTGGCTGCATCAGCTTCTCTTCTTTGGGCTCTACCCCGTGAATCCAGGGCTGGCCGATTGGCAGCTCCTTTTTCTTACCCTGTATCTTCCGGACAACCTTTTTGACCGTGGACTCTCTCCCTACGATGGAAGTCCAGTCGCGTTTCAGGATCTCAAACACGCGCTGGGCATGGCGGTTTTCCCACAGGAACCCACTACCAAGCCACATATCGTCCGGCGTGTCCTTGATGTACTTTTGGAGCTCCGCAATGGAAATAAACTCCAGATCACGCCCCTTCAAATGCTTTTGGAGCAGGTGAAGTTTGATAGCCTTGGGCAAACGAGCCATCGCCATCACGCCACAGATCCCCGTCATCCAATAGAATGGCTCCGGCGGCATCGTGCTGACTTGCTCTACGGCCAAAGCCGCGCCGGAGGCGGCAAGCCAGCCTGCTACAGCATTTTTTTCATAGTTGGGCCGCCACGGCATCTCGTAGGCGAGCGGGTCATAACTCATTGTCATGTTTCATTTACCTCTAAATACAATTTTCCCTGACGTTTCTTGAGCAAAGGGCGTCTCTGTGCCCGGCTCAGCATCCCGCAGAGGATGTGTTTGCTGATGCCGATGTTTTCACCGGCAATCATGTCGAAGGCTTTGTCACTGGTTACTAAGCAGCCATCCTCTTCCAGGACAGGTGTCACGAGCCATCGGCCCGAGCGTTTTTGGATCATGTCCTTGAGCATCTGGAGTGCTTTCTGAGGCGTAACACCAGACGGCAAGAAATCTTCCGCGTTGATGTCTTTCGGGTTTGTTTTCGCCTTAGGCGGCTCAAACTCCCTAACCTCTGGATCTTCCCTTTCTCGCACCTCGACGTGTCCCAATTCCTTCTCACGCTCAACTTTGGGCTCAGGAGCCACCGGTTGAGCCTCCCGCTTAGGAAGGCGAGCCACGTTCTGTTTTTCTTGGACCGGCTTGCGCTGTTGCTCTTCAACCGGAGAAGTAACATCGACCTTCTTCTCCTTCGGCTGTGGCTGGGAGTCCTTACCTTTCGCCTTTTGTTCAGGCGAGGCTTTACCGGCATTAACCTCAGGCTTCTGCTGCTGCGCCTTTTTTCGGCTTTGTTGTTTCGGTGCAGACTTATTTTTGCTTGCATCCAAGCCAGGGGGAGAGACGAGCTCAAAGGCATCCTGGTATCCACCCATTGACGCCTCGGCATCCTTAATGGCCGCCACGACTGCATCTGAAAGCTGCTCCGCCAGTACAATTGCCTTCACTCCGCTGAAATCACGAACTTTGCGACCTGGCATAATCGGGTCCGGAACAATCGCGTTGGCGTGGGACAGCTTCGAGAGAACCTCTGACGGCGCACCCAGCGACCGAGCGCCATCCGGGTACAAAATGACGGCTTGCCCCTTCATCAGGCATAGGACTTCGCCCAGCGTCGTTTTACCTTCCAAAACAGGCATGATCGCTTGTTCAAGCAACGCCGATGCTTCCCCGTATCCAGACAACATCTCAACGAGCAAGGTCTTTGCGTCCTTCTCATGCTGATTAACGTTGTCCGTATGCGGCATTTCTGGCGTGTGCGTTGGTTGTTCTGGTGCGTCAGTCAGCATAGGGAGCGGCTCAATCGCCCATGATGGCGGTTCATCAGAACCACCGAACATTGGAAAGTCATCGCCCTGCAGGGAGTTTTGTTCTTGTGGAACGAAGTCCTGTTTTGGCTGCTCCTCTTGCTTTCCGGGCATTGCCACATCTGGGATTTCTGAGTTTGTTGCGTCAGTGCTGGTTGTCTCTGCCGATGCGTTGAATGCGTCAAACGGGAAGTCGATGTCCCCCAGTCCACCCCCAACATCCTTGAGTGCTTGTAACGGATTGTCGTTTGCCAAAGGTGGTGCGTTTTTGGCAATGTCCTGAGGGGACAGATCCTCTTTTGCCTCTGGTTTATGGGGTTGTTTCTCCGTATCACTCTTCGGTTTTGCTTTGCCCGGTTTGCTCTGCGGCTTACCCTTCTTGCCAGCGTCAGGCTTAGATGATTCCGTTGGTCCCGCATCTTTTTGCTCTGGCTTCTCCTCGACAGCATCGGAGGTGCTTTTCAGCATCTCCATCGCATCACCAAAGCCAAGGCCAGCTAGAGCTTTCTCTGCTTCCTGCTCTGCGGCCAACATGTCATCGTTCAGAGCTGCTTCACCTTCCTCTTGGTCGTCACCGTCATCGGCTTCCTCAGGATCAACGAACTCAATCTCAGCGTCCTCAACATCACCAACAACTTCCGCAGCAACAGCCGCAGGAGGCTCAGTCGTAAACACCAGGTCGTTTGATTCGAGTCGGAGCATCAAGATCTTCACCGAACCCGCCGCCTCCTGGAGCATCTCAGGCAAAACTTCCCAGTAGCGGTAGTACGCACGTTCACCCTTCTCCTGCACCGTGTTTGGTACAGCAAAACCACGTTCGATGAGAATGTCGGCCAGTGTGTCAGGGTCTCGTGGGATACCGGGGATCTTGTCGTGGCTGATCAAGTCATAAAGGTCCCCAAGCTGTTTCCAGGCAATGAATACACCTTGGTTGAGGTGCCAGACTTTCGCGCCTGGCTCATTGACCTTCCATTTTCCGGTTTTAACCAGGCGGCGGATGGCATCGAACACGTAACGCTCGACGGGCACACCATAGGAGAACTCGTCCACATCGAGACGACTCTGGCGAAGGTCCCGTGAGACGCTCTCTTGGTCAGCGCGAAGCATCAGCTTGGTCACAGGCTGATTGACGCTGGTTCCTGAGATAGCTTCCAGCATCGCTTCCATGATGGACGGGCCAGACTTGGACAGAAACTCCCGAGTCTCAGCCGGAATAATTCGATCCACCGCCAGCAGCGAGAATTGCTCATGTCTTTTGTGTCGCTTGTCGCGCCACCGGATAAAGTAACGGTCGATTTCGTGACGGTGTGCCCAGTCATGAAGTGACTCCGAATACGGGTTCCATGTGATTGACCCGTCTTTGTCCGTAATGGACACATCCGAGAGCGGTTTACCCACATCATGCAGCAGCCCAGAGAAACAGCTCGCCAGTCTCCAACGCGGCTCATTGTCACGGCGTTCCCGAGGCGTCCCCTCGATGGAAAAGATAACTGACTCAGATGCCTGAGCTGCCCAGAAGGCCACTTCAAGCCCATGTCGGAACAGACCACCAGCGCCACGGTGGTGGTGTGATTCGGAAGCTGGCAACAGGTGAACAAACGCGGCATACCGCTGGATCACCGGCAAAACAAGCCGGTTGAAGTCGTCCACAGTGAAACCGAGAGAGTTCCGCACTTTCTCAATCAGTTCAGCTTGGGTTGCCAGTATCTTGTCTAGTGGGGCCACTGGCAGGCCCTTGGCAAAAGGTGGGTATCGAGGGATTTCTTCATCTTCCACGTCTTTAAGCGGCAACACTCTGGCGCTCGGCGCGGTCTCGATCACTCCACTTCGCCCACCAAATAACTTGTTAAGGGCTTTCAGCATGTAGGTTGACCATATTCCTATCGTATTTCTCGTCGCTACATGCTCTCAAAACACCTTTAGATCGCACACACGCCTATCTGTCCAATTTGGGCAGTTTGAGAAACCAGCTTTCCATCCCCCCCCTTTTAGAATGGGCTCATCGACAATTTTTGATGAGGAACGACACGATGAGACAACTGATAGCAATTCTGGGAGTGGCAATTCTGGCCGGGTGTGCCTCTAACGCCCCCGAGCAAAAGCCTCAGCCCCAGACTGCCCCTGCCGAAAATGACAAACCTGCCCGAGTTAGCCGGGAACTGTCGATGGCATGGGACAACATGGGGCGCGGTGGTGCTGCATTACGTCAACCTGGTTATATCCATGTGCTGGGCGACGGTAATGTCAGCGCAACGATGAACAAGGTCAAAGATGACTCCGCTGGTTCAGATAAAACTCCAGCAGGGATCAAGCAGCACGGGGATGTGAACGAAGCCATCAATACCTTCAAGTCCATGAATAAAGGCAAAGGCTACTCGCTGTACGAGTTGTCACGCTGGGAACGCTATTGCGATGGCGGCAAAGGTATGGACGAGCACGATTGGCGCTTTGTGGAAGCCGAGGGGACTACAAACATCCCCAAGGATGTTGTAACCGGCTGCATACCACCTACCCACACCTATCAAGATTATCTGAATGCCTGGACGCACTTTTGCACCAGCCAGGCTGTAACTGACGCAGATCGCCGCATTGTGCGCGAGTCCGTGCGTCCCTATTCAGTGGTGAACCCATGCAAAGCTCTGAAATAAGAAACCAGACAGAGCCAAGCCGTAAGGCTGAGCTCTTCGACGCTTTATCAATCATGCTCCAGGAGGCCGGTTCGAGGGGTAATTCCCGCGAAGCGGCCTATGTCATTTCTGGAGTCCTCGAAAACCTCTCCAGAGACTACCCCGAAGTCAAAGGTCTGGCCCAAAGCTGGGCTGAGCTGGCGAATCTGGAATCAAAGATGAGAGGAGCTGCTTAATGGACCTTTATATCTGCGAGAAGCCTTCTCAGGCCAAAGATTTGGCTGGCGTAATGAAGGCCTCCCAACGAGGTGATGGATTTCTCCATGATGGAGGAAACCGCGTTATTACGTGGGCGTTCGGCCACCTGCTGGAATTGTATATGCCAGACGATTATGACGAACGCTACAAGTCATGGTCACTGGAGACCCTCCCTATTGCACCAGAGTCATGGCGGTACAACGTTCGCAAGAGTGCGTTCAAACAGTACAAAATTGTTGAGGGACTGGTCAAAAAGGCGAGCACCATCTACATCTCAACGGACTACGACCGAGAAGGTGAGGCTATCGCCCGTTCGCTTCTGGATCGATTCCGCTACTCTGGCCCTATTCGCCGGGTTTGTTTGACGGCTCTCGATGAGTCAAGCATCAAGAAAGCGCTGAACAACGTAAAGGATGGCAAGGATACGGTCTCACTCTACTACGCCGCATTGGCACGGCAACGCGCTGACTGGTTGGTAGGCATGAACGTGAGCCGCCTCTACACAGTGCTGGCCCGAGATGTCGGCTTCAACCACACTCTTCACGTTGGCAGGGTTATCACCCCAACCGTCGCTCTTGTTTGTCAACGGGACCGAGAGATCGCCGGTTTCACCCCCTCACCATACTGGACTCTGGGTGTGAACGTGTCCGTACAGAATGGACAGTTTGCCGCCCAATGGATACCACCAGAAGAGTGCAGTGACGAGCAAGGCCGGTGCGTCAATAAGGCCTATGCCGAGCAGGTAGCCTCCCAGGTCAATGGTGCCAATGCTGTTATCAGCAAAGCAGAAACCAAACCAGGTAAAGAGTCAGCCCCCCTCCCCTTCGATCTAACGTCGCTGCAACAATACGCAAGCAAACGATGGGGATACACCGCTCAGCAGGTACTGGATGCAGCTCAAGCTCTGTACGAGACGCACAAAGCGACCACCTACCCTCGTACTGATAGTCGTTATCTACCCGAGAGCCAAAAGGAAGACATTCCGGACATTCTCCAGGCGCTCATTTTGTCCGATCAGAACGTCTCTGGGCTGGTGGCTGGCGCAGATCCTCATCGCAAGGCCAGGGTATTCAATGACGCCAAAGTGACCGCGCACCACGCGATCATTCCAACACCGGCCAGAACAGACATCAGTGCCATGTCTGAGATCGAGTTCAATCTTTACGACGCCATCCGTCGTTTCTACATCGCGCAGTTCTACAGCGAGTTCGAGTTCACCAAAACCTCCATCGAGGTGCAGTGTGGGCGTCACCTCTTTGCGGCCTCTGGTAAGACACCTGCCAAACAAGGCTGGAAGGTTTTGTTTGCTTCTGATAGTGAAAGCAGTCCCAAGGACGAGGGGGAAGACACCGACGCGCCGGTTGAACAAGAGAAGCTCCCCAGGGTTAGCCAGGGCGAACCCGCTTTGCTTAATGGTGCCGAGCTGGCAAACAAAATGACGCGGCCAGCACCGCACTTCACCGAAGCCACATTGCTTGCCGCGATGGAGAACATTGCCCGGTTCGTGACTGAGGAGAAGTTCAAGCAAATTCTCAAAGACACAGCCGGTTTAGGCACTCCAGCAACACGCGCAAGCATCATCCAGGGCGCTGTTGATAAAGGCTACTTCAAACGTCAGAAAAAGGTACTGCTTGCAACTGATAAGGCTCATGCGCTTATCGCAGTGCTTCCACCAGCCATCAAATCACCCGGCATGACTGCGGCTTGGGAGCAGGAGCTTGAGAAAGTCGCCTCCGGCTCCGGGAATATGTCTGTCTTCATGAAGCAGATTTCCACCTGGATCTGCCAAATGGTTGAGCAGCTCAAAGTGGCCGCACCGGTTCTGACCAAAGAAGGTGGCGCGATGGCTAAAGCCTTCGAGGGCGCTAAGCCGCCTTCACACGAATGCTTCAACTGCGGTGGAGAGATGCACCGGATCAAAGGGAAGAACGGATTTTTCTGGGGCTGCCAGAACGAGGCTTGCAAGAAGACGTTCCCAGACAACCGAGGGAAACCCGAGAAGCGTATCGCGGCTGAGGATTGTCCAGACTGCCCAGATTGCGGTAGCCCGATGCGTCTCAGGAAAGGAAAAGCGCCCGGCAAGAAGCGAGCTTCTAAGTTCTGGGGCTGCACCGCCTATCCCGATTGCAAAGGCACTATGCCCTTCAAAAAGTCGGACTTTATGGATTGATAGAGGAATTAAGTATGTTTGGAACAATCATTTTAACTGCGATGCTCACCACCAGCTCAGCCACTGCCGAAGATGCAGGGAAGAACATCGCCTCAGGCTTGGCGGCGGCATCCGCCAGCCAAATGGGGCAGGCCGTAATGCCAACTTTAGCTACCAGCTCGGCCATTGCAAAAAGCGCAGGTAAAGGCATGGTGTCAGGTTTGGCTGCGGCGACTGCCAGCTACATTCCCCAAGACGAGCTGAGCTTTACTCGAAGCTATAAGAACTCTGAGGCTGTGGATATGGCAAAGGGCCTGGGGACATTGAAAGAAGCGCCTGAGTTTCTCTACGTTGTTACAGACGTAAATGCCAACATGGCGGTCAAATGCAAGCGCGTCTGGGAGCCTCAATCTCTGGCTTTAAGTCCAGTGATTGTTGAGCTGGTGGAACTACGTAAGACGAACAACAAAGACAGCTACGAACAAGCACTATCCCACCTCGATTGTTCAATGTTCACAGACTAAAACAATTAAGGGGCCGATGGCCCCTAATTTTTAATAACCCAATTTCTTTTGATACCTGATTTTCCTACCAAGCACAGTTGTCATACACCATTCAATTCACATGGATAGCGAATACTTCAACCGGACAATCTCCAAAGTGCGGGTGCGTTATAACACTCCTTGAGAAGCCACGCCAAGGGCGAATCTCTATCCTGGACATATCTCCAGCCTTTGGGTAGCCACACTTAACATGGACTTCATCATACTCGCGCCCCTCTAGTCTTTTTATCCAGTAGTCTGTAACGAGGCGATATTCATCTGGTTTTTCTCCAGATTTGATCTGATCGAAGGTAACCGTCTAGCGAACCACACCTCGCATCATTAATCTGCCTATTTGAAAATACCTGCTCAATGATAAATTTGGAGCAGGTGATGAAAACATACAGAACAACTACTCAGTGGCAGATGCTACTTCAACAACGCGGCTCGTTTAGTGGCACTAATGTTGAATTCTGCCAACATCATAATGTCTCGATTACCACTTATTATAAACAACGTGCTTTACAGGCTGAGAACCAGCAAAAAATAACCTTACCAACGCGCGCTACATCATCACGCTTTATTCAACTAAAACAAACCACCACTGACGTCTGCGAGCACACTCATCAAAATACACTGCAGTTTGATACCCGCACCGGCCAACTCACCCTACCTGCAGATTTAGCAACGACCGATATCGTTGCCATTATTAAAGGGCTAATGGCATGAAGATGTTTGTTGATGTGCCCACCGTTTATGTATGTGCCGATGTGGTCGATTTTCGAAAATCGATTAATGGGTTAGCCGCCTTAGTGGAAGCAGAGCTTGAACTCCCAGTGCTCAGTGGTGCGCTATTTGTCTTTTGTAATAAAGGCCGTGACAAACTCAAATTGCTTTATTGGGATAATACCGGCTTTGCGCTGTGGTATAAGCGATTAGATAAGCATAAGTTCAAATGGCCCAAACTCATGTCACCCACCATGACATTAACCGAGCAACAATTACACTGGTTATTGTCGGGTTATGATGTCATTGGCCACAGTAAAATTGATATAGCAGGTAAGCAATTACTTTAATATTTGCGATCGATTGATGATCATCAAAGGATGTTCATTTAGCACTGGAAACCCGCTGGTGACGCCTTAAAATAGGCGTCATGAAAAATGTACTCGCCCTTCAACAGCGCATTGCTGAACTGGAAAAACTGCTCGAAAATGAGCGGCAATTATCTTTACAAAAAGATGCGCAAATAGCTGCGCTAGAAGAACGCTGGCGCCTGGCCCAACAAAAACAATTTGGCAAAAGTGCTGAAGGCTTTGTAGGGCAAGGCGAGTTATTCAATGAAGTAGAAGAGATTGTTGAAGCCGTTGAGGCTGAGCAACAATCCATTAGCTATACCCGCAAAAAACCGGTGCGTAAGCCACTGCCAAAAGACTTACCCCGTGAGCAAGTTATCCACGACATTGAAGATAAAACCTGTGATTGCTGTGGCGGTGAGCTACATAAAATGGGTGAAGATAAGTCAGAAAAGCTTGAGTTTATCCCAGCGCAAATAAAAGTCATTGAGCACATTCGGCCTAAATACGCGTGCCGTCACTGTGATAAATCCTCGACGAATACGCCAATAAAACAAGCACCAATGCCTGCAATGCCGATTAATAAAGGTATCGCGACGAGCAGTTTGCTCAGTCAGCTTATCACCAGTAAATACCAATACGGGTTACCGCTTTATCGCCAGGAAGCGATGTTCAAGCAATACGGTATTGAGCTCAGTCGCCAGACCATGAGCAGCTGGATAGACAAATCCGCCGCACTCTTCGCGCCACTAGTTGAGCGACTTAAAGCCGAGCTGTTAAAGCAGCCCACGCTGTTTGCCGATGAAACGCCATTAAAGGTGGTGAAATCCGATAAAGTGAACAGCTACATGTGGGTGTATTGCTCAGGTCGAGATTCACCAGACCCGAATAATCCTATCCCTAATATCGTGCTTTACGATTTTCACAATAGTCGCGCGGCCGCGTGCGTGGTTAATTATCTTGATGGATATCAAGGGTACTTGCACGTAGATGGTTATCAAGCTTATGAAAAAACACAGGCAACCTTAACTGGCTGCTGGGCGCATGCGCGTCGTAAATTTATTGAAGCCAAAAAGCTGCAAGGTAAAAATAAAACCGGCAAAGCGGATGTGGTATTGAGCCTTATCCAAAAACTGTACGGCGTTGAGTCACGCGTTAAAGATAAAAGTGCGGATGATAAATACACGACAAGACAAGCAGTCAGTGTGTCTATACTGGACAAGCTAAAAGCATGGCTTGAGCAAAACCAACCGAATTTAGTGGGTAATACCAAACTGATAGAGGCGGCTAATTACCTGGCTAATCAATGGCACAAACTTATTCGTTATGTTGATGATGGCAGATTGAGTATTGATAATAATCGTGCAGAGCGAGCGGTAAAACCGTTTGTGATTGGTCGAAAAAATTGGTTATTCAGTCAGACAGCTAATGGGGCTCATGCCAGTGCCACGCTTTACAGCATTGTGGAAACCGCAAAGGTTAATGGCTTAGTGCCATTTGATTACATCATGGCTTGCCTTAATGAACTGTGCCAACCAGCACCGGATATAGACAGCCTGTTACCATGGAATTTTAAAAGATAGGTGTAGTTGCCCGGACGCTTACGATCGAAGTAAATCTTTTTTACGGGCAGATGAAGTATTCTCTTTTTCATAATCACCACCTGATAGCCCATCAGACTATCTAACTATTCGACAAAACATCCCTTTTTCAATTTCTGTCTCTCTCGCCTCATGGGCCAATACAATATCCGCGATAACACGAATATTCCCTTCATAGTTGCGAATGGCCGCATCCCTCATCGTGTCTAAAGTGTCCTGACACTTCGCTCGCCTGAATTTAACGAGCCAACTTTGCCGATCTATCTTGTCCACACCAAATCCCATTTAGCGAACCATGTATCCAGCTTTTTTGGCCGCAGCATCAAGCTCGGAGGAGAAGTTAACGTCGGACTTTTCTGCCGCGTTATAGAGGGCTCCACACTTGGGCCATGAGCGTCCTACCAGTTTCATCGCCAACGCATCCGCCAGCATTTCTCGGATCTGTGTTTCAGCCTCACCAAAATCGGCCAGAGTTTCGTCTATGCCCGACTCTTCCATCAGCTCGATGAGCTGTGGTTGTTTGAGCCAGACGCCTGTTTGCATTTCCAACTGATCTCTTGCATCGGCCACCAATTGGCGTTCAAGGGTTACGCCATTCACGGTCTTAACAAATTGCTTTGGCTGACGCTTTACCTTTTTTGGCCTGGACACATCAGAGATAACCGTCACCGGCTTCCCACGCAGTTCACGCGGCAACGGTCCACTTAGCCCCAGAACTAAGCGACGAGCGTACTCATGCTCGTATGGTTTCAACCCTCGACCTTCACGGTACATTTCAGTATCCACCAGCAGATCACCGCGCAGCCTCGCATTTTTCCGCACTTGTTCGGACAAGACCGATTTACCCTTCCCGCTGGCTCCCATTACGAGCGAGTGAGATTCTACTTTGTTATCAAAAAACATAATTCCGCCCCCAAGGAGGTGTTGCTATAAAACATGGTTTGAACATCCGTATTTTCACGGCAATAACCGCCGGATAATGCAAGACTCCCAAACCTAAATAGGTCTCCAGGTGATGACATCGAAGTCATAGCTGACTTCCGAGTTGTCGTCCGCCGTTCGCCACGAACAATCATCTTCCTGAACATGGATCAAGTCGTACTCAACAATTTTGCCCGACCAACATCCTTTAAGCTGGCAATGAACAGGCACACCGACGACCGGCATCTTGTCGTTGACGCTGATCCACGGTTCTTGCTTTTGATCCAGATCCACCGGTTAGTCCTCTATGAACGATTTAATGGATCGCCCATCAAAAAACAGTTTCCCAGTTCCTGATACCGAATGTACTTCTGGAGCTGCCTTCCCTTTCAGGAGTTTCTGATAGCGCACCGCGTCTTTGAGCTCAGAGATCCTGACGCCAATGAGTGTGGCCGTCTCCTCAACTGTTAAAATACGGTCCCAAAAGCTGGTGGCGCTGTTATTGCGCCCACCGATACTCTGGGCAACGCACTCTGTTCTGGCCGCTTTTCCCTTTGCCATTGGCAATGTCCTCTTCATTCTTCTCAGCCCCCAGCTTACTCAGTATTTCAGCTTTTGTAGCGCGATGGCCGCGCATTAAAAGAGCATTCAGCAGGTATCCAGTGAACACCTCTGTACTCGGCATACGGTCAAGCAACTCAACATACTGCTCATCCGTCAAATCATGGATCTCACAATATTTTTCCACCGCCTTTTCGTAGGCTTCTGCGTAGCCATGAGTGGAAATCCTGAAAGCAATATCCCCATTGCCGTAGCCTGGCTTTGTGACGAGAAAACAAGGCGCGAAGTAGGTTCTCTTCACCCCCATCCGGCTCCGGTTCTCAATGCTGATATAAGCCCTCAGCCCCTCAGCAATGATGTTTGGCCCGGAGTTGCGTCGCCGCTTACAAGTCTTATTCTGACGCTTCACCTCTTCTGCCTCAGCTTCCCACTTTCGGTCCAAGCTGTAGGCCAGCCGGTGAGCTGTTGCGTAGGAATACTCTCTCAAGGAGAAGTATTCCTGCCGGTAATCATCCGCCACCCCAACTGTTCGTGCGACACGGAACCCGACGAAACCGGCGTCATGGGTTCCCTCGCCGTAGTAAATGACTGCCATTATCTACCTTCCTTACTTCTGATACCGTGCTGCACCACGGTATGGCGACCGCAATTCACATTCAGGTGATCCCGAACTGCGGCCATGACCGCTGAATG
Source organism: Enterobacter sp. 6722112 (assembly GCF_058661685.1). Lineage (NCBI taxonomy): Bacteria > Pseudomonadati > Pseudomonadota > Gammaproteobacteria > Enterobacterales > Enterobacteriaceae > Enterobacter > Enterobacter sp. 6722112. The sequence continues at coordinate 206,745 of NZ_JBZWGR010000008.1, forward strand.
CAATCTGTAATCCACACTCTGCCCAAGCGTTTCTGTCGCTTGTTCTTTTGCCATCCACGAAACATCAAAGCTATCAGGTATCGACATCAACTCCTGAACCAGATCGACCGATGGCTTGTAAATGCGGCCACCGTCTTGGATGTACACTGCATCCTTTACCCCACGATCCTGAGACTTGAGGATGGTCGGGCAACTGGTGCTTTCTCTCGTCAAGAACGCAGGCATCCTGCGAGAAGTTGACTCTCTGGCCTGAATTGACTTCAACACTGTGACGTCAGCACAATCCCCGAGGTGCTTCTCGATCACCGGCCACAATCGTCCACCAGCTCTCTGCTCAGGTTTCGGTGGAACGAACCCAGGGAAGACCGACGCCACCATGTAATAGCGTTCTCGCCCCTGGTAAGCGCCGAAATCCAGACCGTTCAAGACCATCTCAGTGAGGAAGTACCCCATCCGCCGCAGTGTCGTTCCCATCATCGCCCCGGCTCCGGATGCTTTGAAGTTCGGGACGTTTTCCACCAGCACGACGGCAGGGTTCACGACCTCGATCTGTTTTAGTGCCGGGTAAACCATGTCGAGCATGGTGGAGAGATCCTCAAGAGAACGCTCTTTGTCCCTTGGACTTTTGGCGTTTGAGTGGTCATCACACCCCAACGAGTAATGGGCCAAACCAATTGGTGGGCACTCCGCCAGCAAGGCTCCAAGGCGATCCAGCTCCAGGTGATGAATGTCTTCATTCAGCAGGATACGCGGGGAGCTGTTCACCAGCGTATTGAGCGCATGTACTTCACTCAGGTTCCGCCCGGATGCTCTGTCTCTGGCTTCAACTGGACGATGCTCCAAAACAATCTCAGCCTTCCAGCCAAGCGCTTCCATAACATGAATGTCTACCCCGCCAGTCAATGCCACAAAGGCACGGAAAGGGCTGGTTTTTCTGAACCGATCCGCAATGGCAAAGGCTCTGTTTGCGACAGGAGTGAAGACTACTCGGCCTTTTCGCATTTCGACGTGGAAACGCTCTGTATAGCGAGGGAAGCACTTATCTATGAGCCCTTGTCCAGAAAACTCAATAACGGTTTCCAGCGGGTTGTTGGAGCGACTCTTTGGTTGATACCGGCGCTGATAAACCTGGTGTGTCTGTAGTTCATCGGTCGCTGGGATCACCGAAAAACCGCCCATCCCCTCCCCTGGCTCAACGGCGATGCCCATACCTGGCTTGAACCCCATAACATCCAAAAAGTTGGACGAAACCCTAACCTTGCGTTTATCGCCTACTCGATTGAACGCAAGTTGTTTGGTTACTACGGAGGGGGAGACGATCGGTAACATTGGTCAACCTCTTTTCTTCTTGTTTTGCTCGCGCTTCACCATTGCTCCAGCAGCTTTCAGAAGTCTCTGGTTCTCCGCCAGCTCCTCTTGGAGTTCCTGAGTATCCTCTTCTGTCTGAGGCTTTTTCAGCTCGGCCTCGCAATATTGGACCTCTTCCTGCAAGCTGACTTTCGCAAACTTGAGAGCGGCCAGTCGCGTCGTATAAACGCCAAAAGGCAATTCGCCACCTTCCCGGAACTGCTTCAAACACCAGCTCGGTATAGATGGCAACCAACCAAAGTCCCCATTCTTCCGTGACCTTTTCCCCCACGTAATCCCATCTAACTTTTGGGCAAGATTGACATAGCGTTGATCGCTGGTTGAGTTGCGTCGTTTCTGAATAGAGCGAACTATCCACTCTGTAACCTCGACCTTTGCTTTATCATCATCAGAGATGTAATAAAGGGCTGCGTACAACACAGCGCCTTTACGAATGACTGATGGTGGGTATGCCTGGGCTTTCATCTATCCCCCTATCGCTTTTTCTGTCCGACAAGACGGAGATGATCGGCGGCCAAGTCATACTGCTCGTTTTTGTCGCGGCGGCGGAATCTGTCAAAAAACTTCCCTCGTGGCAGGGTTTCTTCCATAGCGATCAGGCGGTTCAGCCACACTTCTTGAGGTAGCATCCCTGCTGGAGTCGGCCCGAGCTTACGTCCTTCCTTGACGTGCTCCATTGTTTGCGTGGCAGTAAAAATCGCACCACCAAACTTTCTCCACTTGAATTGCAGGGGCATATCTGGAGACTCATCCAGCATCAATTTCTTATTGGTTTGTTCTGTCACGACAATTACTCCACCATCCATTCTTCACTAAGCAGGAACGCCCAGCGCTCTTCTGCTTTTTCTGGGTTGTCTTTGGCCTGTTTGATCATGATCTCGGCGGCGTTAAAGCCTACCTCTCCACTGAACCGGCCCCATGAATGGCTATGCCACTCGCGCATCACACTTCGGCCAAGCGATGCAAGTTCTGGACTTACACCCTCATGGAGGGCATAGAGCTCCCAAGCATCCCACCCGTATCGTAATAGGTTGTGCCCTGGGGCGTTAAAGGCCTGAGCAGCCTTGAACCGCTCTCCAGGCTCCTTCCCTCTAACATCCACACCCTGGAGCACCAACCCCATTACCACTTCAATGACCGGCTCGCGTTGCTTCTTTGCCAGCTCGATGGCAGCCACCAGCATTGCTTTGGCGTCAGCAAATTTCCCATGCCCTTGGCACATACCGCAGGTTTCTTTGGAAGGGGAAAAGTCATAAACACCGGAACCAGCACAGAGGCGGCATGTCATGTCAATCATGGGCTCTTCTCTCCTCATACTCTTCGATGCGCTCTTTCAGACGCTGAACCACTGGTGCGAGCTCAGGGATAGCTTCCGCTTCCTCAAGCGTGTATCGCTTGTCTTCCTGGTAATCGACTATTTGAGGAGGCCTTGGCTGTTTAGGGAACTCAGCAAAGTCATTCAGCGACATCGAGGTAGGAAGTCCTCCTTCAATCTCACCTTTTTCGTTGAGTGACTGGGTGACGATAAGCTGTGTTCCGCCCACCTCGGTATCAAAGCGGTCATCAAAGCGCTCACCGATAGTCCAGCCGCCACGGCCAAGAACACAGGTCGTACTCATACGTAGGCGATTGAATGCTTTAGCGTCATCCCAGTTCAAAGGATTTTCATCCATGAGGAAAAAAGGCGCTTCGTCCCGAACGAACACCTTGGACTTGGCGTTATCGAAGATCGGCCCAAACACCCCCTGCTGGAGGTATGGTTCGACCTTCTCTGCAAGATCCTGGTGCCCTTGAGAACGCAGCGCCTCATAGAGCTGGGTGATTGTTTGTTTGCCGGTGCCCGGAAGGCAGGACAATACTGTCTGCTTTTCCTCGTCACTCAGGCTTACCATTCTGGACAAAAAGCTGACTACCAGCTCGTTGTGCCCATCGACCATTTCAATGTTGAGCTTGTTCTCGTCCATCTTCTTCCTCAGTAATCGGTTCGATAAATTCAATGGAGTCCATGCTTACATGACTGATAATGGCTTTCAGGCCGCAGCAGTCGCATGGTTCAAAGGTCAGTTCTGATCCCTTGGGAGACTGATGCGTGACCGTTGCCACAGCCCCTAGAGGGATCACCCCCCAGCCGTTTTTTAGTACCCGAGTAGTTCTGACCAGCCGACCTTTGTACTCTCGTTTCAGTTTCGGATGCGGCACTACCGCATATCGCTTACTCATTTCGGTCCCCTTGTACCAAAGGCTCGACAACCAGCTCTTGAGCTTCGTCCCAGTCGGACACCTTTGCATCACCAAACGCAAAGGCAATTCGCATAGCCACTGTCGGCCTGCCTATTTTCATCAAGTAAGCCGCAGCACCGGCACACATCGACTCTTGTCCCGAAGGTGCATAGTTACCCTCTTCATCCCATTCACCACCTGACTTTGAATGCACGGTCTTGTGGCAATGAAACGTCGTCATGTCGTTTTCAACGATGTCGTTGATGATGCCTTCTAATCGCCCAGGGACCAGCTCGATAGCGCCCTCCTTCCGGAATGGACAGTTGGCGCAAGGTTTCTTCAAACGGAGATGATTTGCTTGCTTTGGCATACATATCACTTTTACAGTATCATTTTATGATTCTATGATATAGCCATATTCCGTGTAGTCAATATCTCACTAACAATTACTTTCTATCGGACGCTTACGCGCCCATTTTGGGCAGATAGACAAGTTATTTGGGCGTTTGGAGTGTGCGAGGTGGACAGCGGGGAGACTTTCACATGTGAAAGTTTTGTTTCTTGGTATCGTTTTATTGTCCCTTGATATTATTTTATGATGCTGTAATAATCATAAATAAGGGCCGCATCGCTCTTCGACCTTCGTTGCAGCCCTTACAACACAATCAAGCAATTAAGGAGCTTTGTTATGCTGCAAGGCAATACTAACACGAATAAGCGCATCCCGCTCGCGGCGTTCATGAAATGGCCGCTGGCGAAACGTCAGGACTTCATCGACCGGGAAATGTCCGGTTGCCCCGACTTTATCAAGACGTCTTTGCTTCGGCATTAAGGCGATCAGGCAGGAAAGCAAAGAACCTCGCTTCGGCGGGGTTCTTCGTTTCTACCTCTTGAATGTTTCGTCAGAACAAACTGGAGCGCTTATGTCACCAGAAACACAGCAACTTACATCCAAGGCTTTATCTCTCATCGAGCAGTCCCGATACAGAATGGGCACATCTCGGTTTGTTGAGGCCTTTATTGACCAGTGGGCATACTTGCAGACTGGCCTATACCCAGCCAAGGAGGAGATCCCGGAAGAACTTCAGCCGGTCGCCTTCGAGCTCTCTCACGTCCTGTCTGCCGCCATTAAGCGCGACCCCACCAGCGATGTTTTGGGTTACGTCCTAAGCATGTCTGGCTTCCACAAGAAGGGCACCAATTACTTCCCCACTCCTCCAGAGATTGGCCGCTTGATGTCACTCATTGTTGGCTCACAGTCTTCGGCAGACTTTTATGAGCCCTGCTGTGGTTCTGGCATCAACGCCATTCACTGGATGGAAAACCTGATCGAGAACCACGGTCCCGAAGCATTGAGAGAAGCCTCAATCTACCTGGAAGACATCGATCCGTTGATGGTGAAGTGCTGCATGATCCAGCTATTCCATTATTTCGAGTCCCGCAATACCACTCCCAAAACGCTGAGTATCGTCGGCATAGACACCCTTAGCAGACGAACCAAGAACATCGCCTACTACGCCGAAAAACCTCCAGCAACCGCCGCTACCGTGGCAGCATAAAAAAACCCGCCGATTGGCGGGTTTTGCATTCAATGCGCTGCTCTATGGCACCTTACAGTTTTCCGTACCGGTTCAAGAACGAAGACCTGTCTAAGATCCCCCAGTCTGTCAGCATGTAGTAGCCGGTGGCACCTCGTTCGCCGGTAGACTCCCTGACGAACAAGATATTCATTCCGAACTCATCACGCAGGGCAGACAACTGTCTCTTGATCGTTGATTCAGGAATATTTGTTGCCTTGTGAAGGTCTTGGAGACTTGGCTTCTCCGTTTTAGACAGGGCATTCACCAAAGCAAATTTTCTTTTCATGTCCTGTGAGATCTTCATATTCACCTGTTCTTGACAGGCCCAACCTCTCTGGCTGGGCCTCCTTTATTAGCCTTCGACACTCAGGAGTTCAATGTCTGACACAGGCACATGAACATGCTTTTCCTTGCCTTCGCCATCGAGCGTTTTAACCCAGACAGTAGACGGAACCAGAGCAACACGGTCGGTCATGATGACTCCACGTTTGGTCTCGCCATCCAGGTTAACGTTGACAGCAAAAATCAAACTGTCAGCCCGGACGTTCTTCCATTCCTTGTCCTTCGGCAGAGGAGGAAGAGCATCACCGCCTTCTTCATCTTTGTCCTTGCCGCTGTTATCTGGCTGCTTGACAGGATCTTTGTGCTCACCCTCTTCATCACGCAAAGGGTCTTCGTCATCATCGTCCTGACCATTGGAATTTTTACCCCCTTCCAGTTCCTCCTGGGCAAGGTTCAGGTCGTCATTCCCGGTTTGTTCCGACGTACCATCCCCACCCGAGTTGAGGGATTGCTCGTCGGTGTTGCCAGCGCCAAGCTCATCATTCTGGTGGGAGCCAGTCAGTGGGCCTTTTTCCATTTCGTCTTTGATACGTTTGGCATCATTCAGCAGCTCACGGCTTTGTTTACGAGTAATCCCGTCAGACATAGCCACCGCGCAGACGGCGCGACATCTTTCTTCATTCAGATCGAACAAGAGACGAAGGTTATTCAAGGTCTCTGTATCAGAACATACTTCATTATCGTATAACTCACGCACACAGTCAGGTAGCTTGAGCAACGACAGATGCGTAGATACGAAAGTGATATTCTTACCGAGCCGATCAGCAATATCCTTTTGCTTCCAACCTTCTTCAATAAACAGGTTTAACGCCTCGGCAATCTCTACCGGAGTCAAGTCATCCCGCTGGATGTTTTCGATCAGCTCACCAGCAGTCTCGTCCAAGTTGTTCTGGACCTTATCATTCACCACCAAGTCAATGGTCTCGATACCAGCGTGTTTACACGCTCTCCAACGCCGCTCCCCTTTTTGGATGACGAACTTGCCTTCTTCGTTCTTCGGGAACACGATGATCGGAGACTGCTGCCCTTCGGTCAGCAAGGTTGCCGCCAGCTCTTCAATGTTACGGAAGCGCTTACGAACCTGGACCTTGGATACAACGTCGTCAACAGGTACGGTAAGAACCTCTTTGCCTTTCTTGCCTTTGGCGGCTTTAGCAAGTTCGGACAGGCCTTTTAAATTGTTCAATGCCATCGCTTAGCCCACCTTCTCTAATAGTTCTTCCAACACCGCCTCAACTTCTTTGGCCGCGACATGTCCATAGCGAAGCTCCCAGACAGGGATGCCATCAGTCGTCGCCGTATCGAGCGGAGGCCGGTGCATAATTTTGTTCTCAAACAACAGATCCGGAACTGTGTTCTCCAGCGACTTGAGGGCTTTGTCGTGATTGACAGAGCGGTCCATGTCGTTGATCACGATGCCCAGGATCTCCAAATCTTGGTTGTACGCCTCGCGCACACCAATAATCGTGTTCAGGAGACCTTCTACGCCGTCCACAGCGAAGCCAGAGAGCTTTACTGGACATGCCACATGGGTAGACATCACCAACGCTGCCACCAGCTTTCTGCCGAGGCTAGGCGGACAATCAATCAGCACGTAGTCGTAGTTCTCAAACAGCTCAGCCAAATGGCGAGCCGGATTCATGGCCTGGTCAAGAGGCACAGCCTCCATCTCAAACAGATCCGGGTCGTTTTTCGGCGTATGAATGAGGTCTGCACCGCAAGGGCAGTGCATGACCTCAATGCCGTCCAGCTCGTAAGCGAACAGCTCTGCGGTTTTGGTTCCTGTGAGGATGGGCTCGTAGTCACCATCCTCAAGCTCTCGTCTGGGGGCCAGTCGAGAGGACGTGTTCCCCTGACCATCCATATCCAAGACCAGCACTTTCTTTTTCTTCTGTAACGCCAGATAAAAGGCCTGCTGGATACAGAGGGTACTCTTACCCACTCCGCCTTTCTGGTTGGCGAAGCTGATTACTTTTGCCATACCCACCTCTATTTTGGTTTCTCGCAGGTGATCAAGACCACCCCCAAACTTTCACATGTGAAAGATTGTAGCGATCATAAAATGATACTGCAATATCTAATTATGGTTCTGTTAAAACAAACTTTAAACAAAAAAACGGCCATGAAGGCCGCTTATTGACAAGGTTTGTGCTGTCAGCGCAATTGATTTGCTGCTCCAAGCCCATTCGCCAATAACTGCATCGCATCGTTGAACAGCGCGGAGCCCCGTTCCGGTGTGAGCAATTCCGGCATATCTTCTCGCGGCCAAGTACCGGCTACTTGAATGAGCAAACTGGCAGCCCAGTGGATCTGCTTTTCTTCACTTTCATCGGCCAGAGTGCATACGACGGGGAAACCGTACTTACGCCCCCAGCGACTCACCTCTTTGAACGATACCAGCTCAGGCTTTTGCAAATCCCGGCTGTAGGCCTCAGCTATCATGTGGTTCAGTTCTTTAGCGTCCATTTATCCCCCTTAACTGTTTTTTCAAATTCTTCCTCAAACATCGTTTTTAATGTGTTTCGTATTTCTTCATCCTGGATGTCATTGACATCAAAGCTGGTAGAGACAGCCTCACTTCCAATACCACAGAGAACGTAACCCCGGCCATCAGGACCAATTTTAAGAGGCACAACGGGAAGTGGTGTATTGGGACACACTCCAGCAATGCCCGGAGAAATAATTGGCCCCCCGCGAGGAATAACCCAGTTACCGATAAACCCCCAATCAATTTGCGTCGAGATGGCATCAGGCTGGTATTGCTCACCCCAAAAGTTGATTGCTGCCTGCTGATGCTGTTTACCGGCATAGTAGATATATCCGGCCACAATAAGCACGGAGAGGACAAACATAATTGCCAATTGGCGCAAGACTCTTGCAATAAAACTTAAACTCATAGGTATTGTTCTCTTAATTCAACGCTCCCCCGCCCACTGTTGCTATGGCTGGGTTAATCCAAAATCCATCAAAGCCGGTGAACATTTCCGCCTGGGTACGAATGTACTCAAGAATGATGTCACAGGCGATCCAGCGCCGGTTATTCCTTTCTGCGGCCAACCCGCTCTTATTCGACCCACTGAACGGATCAACAACAAGGTCGCCCTCTTCCGTCAGAAAGCGGATAGCCATCTCAGGTATGTCTGTTGGGAACATTGCCGGGTGCGGTGGCAACCCCAGTTCTCTAGCGATTCTCCGAAGCTCCAGCGTATCCGCACAACGGTGGCCGCGCTGGATAACGTTTTTCGGTATCCGTCCTTCTGTGACATTAGAGAATGCGTTCCCTCTCAGTCGATATGCCCCGTCACCATAACTGACCACTCGGTTATCCCCCCCTTGAGCCATCAGCTTCTGATGTTTCTCTGTATGAGGGATCAGGACCCTTCTGTTGTCAGAACGCACCCTGTCAGGGTCGTTGGTGAACCAATAAACAGGCTCCCACCCGGCACACAACTGGTAACGGTTCACACAAGCCCAGTGGGTTGGACTTGGTGGTTTTGACAGGTTGATCCACGGCCATCTATCCATGAGAGACAGCCCGAGCCGATCATGGAGCGCCAGCACCATTCTTTCAACATAGAGAGATCTGGAGGGGCTCTTGGCCTCGAAGATGTCATTGCTGACATTCAGGACAACGCTTCCTCCTGGCACCAGGTTCTTGACTATCGGTTCGAGCGCCTGGGTTATGAAATCCACCCATTTGGCTTCATCAACGTTTCCATAGCCACGCTGTATTCGGAGCGGAAACGGCGGAGATGTCACACACAGATGCACCGGCTCATCGAGGTCAGAGAAAAAGCTCTTGTTGTTTGACCACACCGCCAGCCCAAGATTTGTTGAATAGGCGACAAGTCGAATGCCACCAAGCGCTTCATGCAGGCCCTTCTTGGTTTTGCTTGAGAGCTCCCAGACACCCCGCTCGCCGTCCACCTTCTGGAGAAGGTTCATCGACTTGAGGGTTTGCTGATACCAGCGTATCTGTCTTTTCAGCTTGCTCCGCTTGATCTTTGCCTTGCCAATTTCACTTTGTTCATTCAGAGCGCTTTTCGGGATTCCAGCGAGCTCTGCCACTGAATCGTAGAGCTCCTCATTCGATAGCGGCTTATCGGCCTTGGCATACGCCTCTTGGACATGAAAAAGTTCTAGCTGGCTACTCATCATGCCCCTCCGTACCCTGGAAGATGTCATTGAGCACAGAGGTCGCCTCGGCGCTCTTTACATCATGCTCGGTGTAGAAAGGCCACCAGGTTAATCCGCCACCTTCAAACCATGAGCAGCGGAACTGGATTGTCTGATCAGGAAGGACTTTGAACTCGACATGCTGGGGTTTGTCATAACGGCACATTGCACCAAGGTCTAGGCCAAACTTTTCTTTAACCCATGTGGATGACATCGACCCCTGACTCAAACCTTGGCTGTTAACCCAATAGACCCGGTTGACAGCACCAGCAATACCGATGAATAGGAAAGCCAGTATTGCCCCGGCCTTCAACCATACAAAAACACTTCTCACAATTATCCTTCCTGCTTTACAAATGGGCCTCTGCCATCGAGAGGCTTTGAAAAAATAGCCCCCGGCTCAGACATCGCCGCCTCGACCTCGTACTTGTTAAAAGTCTCCGTCCACCAGCTATTCATCTGGTAAATCGTGATATTCAGAATTGAAGCAGCCTTGCTCTTACTTGTGGCCGCAACGACAGTTCTGAACTGCCCCTCGACCCCATAAGTGATCCCGCCATAAACCTTCAACTTCGCCACTATCGTTTTCTCCACCCAAATATGTCTCTCACGTCCCGCACACAGAAGAACCAACTTACCCTTGGCAGGAACGCATCGACTAACACACCTAAGGCGATAACAAACAATGGCACCATCAGGATGAAGCCCAAACGTGCAACGGTCCCATATATACCTGCACAGATGAGCAAGGCTGCGATGACAGAGCAAACTAGCTGATGCTGACGCCTCAGCCTGGCTAGTTCAGACGATTTCTTGTCACTGTTCATCATCGAGCTCCGCGAGCTGAACACTGACACTGGCTGCCGCTGGAGGGGAAAACTGTACTGTCAGTCCGGATTCAAGCCTGATAGAGGAAACCACCAGCGTATCTGGTCCGGATGACGCCGGTACGACCGCAACAATGGTTCCCCCTTCCAGTAACTGGATGGCATCCTCAACAGTACAGCGCCCCATTACTGATTACCCGCCAAATCCAGCTCTTGCTGGTCTTCATTGGACTCGTCAGTTTTGGGCTCCAGCTCCGCCAGCTTGGCTTTCAGCTCCTGAAACGCATCAACATCTTCCCGGCTCAGGGTAAGGGTGAACGTTTCACCGTCATCGTTCGGCTTGATGTTGTCCAGACGACTGGTAATAGAGCTCACGCCTCGGTGCATGGCTTCAACCACCTTTTTGCCCAGGCGGGGACCTTTCTCGACAGACTTTTTGGTCAGTTTTTTCGGGGCCTTCTTGCCGTCATTGCCATTGGCCTGTTCTTCCTGCGCCTTTTTCAGGATCTCAACAGCGTTGGTGCCGTGCTCGTTGTAGAGCTCCTGAGCGTAGGTGGCAGCCACAGAGCCTTCCTGAATCATCCGTTTCAGTTCCAGAGGCATCTCCAGAAGGGCACGGGCGATACGAACGTGCTCAGCCGAGCGGCCAACACGTTGGGCAATCATCTGGTCGCTCCACCCCCAGTTTGCAAGCCGAGCGTAGATCACGGCTCGCTCAAGTGGAGAAAGAGGGAGCCCATCGTTGCTGGTGGCGATCAGAAGGCTCTGTTCGGCTTCATCGCCCTTGTGCTCTACGACCTGCACGAACTGGATGTCGGCACCTTCCTCGATAGCAAGCAGGATGGCGCGGCGACGGCGATGACCTTCACGGA
>NZ_JBZWGR010000009.1:0-20985 GCF_058661685.1 Enterobacter sp. 6722112
GTTAAGAACATAATTTAACCGTTTCTGATTGGTAACTGATTGATTTATTGTCACTGACTATCGCATTTAAGTTATTGCGCTCACGCTGTCGCATTTAGGTTGTCTCATTACCCAAACATACAGGCTAAATGCCGTATAGTGCAGGAGTACACCCTATTGCTATAGGTAAGTCTGTTCAAAAAACAGGCTTACCGAATGGAAGTGATGTAGCCCCCTGAAACACCGGACAGTAGCTGTATCTCCAGATAAGAGATAGGCTTGAATATATGTCTAACACTAACGCCAATTTTGAGATGACCGGGATCCTGTTAGGGCAAGAAGTCCGTAAACGTAAAACTCCTCAGGAGAAGATCGCCATTATCCAGCAGACGATGGAGCCGGGTATGAATGTCTCCCATGTCGCCCGCCTGCATGGTATCCAGCCCAGCCTGCTGTTTAAGTGGAAGAAGCAATATCAGGAAGGCAGCCTCACCGCCGTTGCGGCTGGAGAGGAAGTCGTTCCTGCTTCTGAGCTTACTGCTGCTCTGAAGCAGGTCCGGGAGCTTCAGCGCCTTCTGGGCAAGAAAACGATGGAAGTTGAGATCCTGAAAGAAGCCGTGGAGTACGGTCAGTCGCGAAAATGGATAGCGCACGCGCCCTTGTTGCCAAAGGACGGGGAATAGCCATGGTCAGCCGGACCATGGGCGTGTCGCGTGCGCAACTGTCACTGCGGATTAACCGTTCTGCCGACTGGCAGGACAGGCGCTGTAACCGGCGTAATGAAGAAGCAGACGCAGAAATACTGTCGGCTATCCTCAACATTATCAGCGATATGCCGAGTTATGGTTATCGACGCGTGTGGGGCATCCTGCGCAAGCAACGTCGCACAGAGGGACAGCCACCTGTGAATGCCAAACGGCTTTACAGGATAATGAGCGAGCATAACCTGTTGTTGTTGCATCACAAACCAGAGCGACCGAAGCGTGAACATAAGGGCAAGATAGCGGTGGCAGAAAGCGATATGCGCTGGTGTTCAGATGGCTTCGAGTTCGGCTGCGACAACGGCGAAAAACTGCGGGTAACGTTCGCGCTGGACTGCTGCGACCGTGAGGCCATAGACTGGGCAGCAAGCACGGGAGGCTATGACAGTTCGACCGTGCAGGATGTGATGCTGAGGTCGGTGGAAAAGCGCTTCGGCGACAGGTTGCCCGACACAGCGGTGCAGTGGCTGACGGATAACGGTTCAGCGTATACCGCGTATGAAACGCGGAGGTTCGCGAGAGAGCTGAATCTGGAGCCCTGCACAACAGCGGTGAGCAGCCCGCAGAGTAATGGCATGGCCGAACGGTTCGTGAAAACGATGAAAGAAGACTATATCGCGTTCATGCCAAAACCGGATGTGAGAACAGCACTGCGAAACCTTGCAGTAGCGTTCACGCATTACAATGAAAACCACCCGCACAGCGCGCTGGGATATCACTCCCCGAGGGAATACCGGCGGCAGCGGACATCGTTAACTTAAGATACAAAAGCTGTTCGGAGATGGAGGGTCAAGATCACTTACCGAATGGAAGGGACTTCCCCTGATTATGCGCCTGATTAACTCTTGTGCAATCATGGGGTAAACACAACCCCGGAGGGATTCGTTATGACCATTACTACTGTCGGTATCGATCTTGCTAAAAATGTGTTCGCTGTTCATTGCGTTGACCAGAATGGCAAAACCGTTCTGGTTAAATCCAGAGTAACCCGCGCAGCTCTTCCCGGGCTGATTGCTGGTTTGCCGCCCTGTGTTATCGGGATGGAGGCGTGCTCCGGGGCTCATTACTGGGCAAGACTGTTTCGGCAGTATGGTCATGAGCCGCGTCTGATGGCCGCCAAATTTGTATCGCCTTACCGCATGGCTGGTAAATCAGGGAAAAATGATGCAGCTGATGCTCAGGCTATCTGCGAGGCGGTTCGTCGCCCACATATGCGGTTTGTGCCGGTTAAGGATGAGAGCCAGCAGGCAATGCAGTGTCTGCATCGTACCCGACAGGGTTTTATCGAAGAGAAAACAGCAACATATAATCGTCTCCGGGGGTTGATATCTGAATTCGGCGTTATCGCCCCACAAAGTACAGATGCCCTGCGCCACATAGTTTTTGAGCAGAAGAATTCTTTACCACTTCAGGTTCAGCAATGTGTTGATGATTTGCTGGAGCACGTTGCTCGCATTGAAGATAACATCGCTGAATATGACCGAATTTTGTCCCGCATGGCCAAAACAGATCATCGCAGTCAGCGGCTGATGGAATTGAAGGGCGTTGGCCCCACAACGGCCTGTGCGCTGGTCGCCAGTATCGGTAATGCACATGATTTTAAGAATGGGCGCCAGCTGGCAGCCTGGCTGGGACTGACACCATCGCAGTACAGCAGCGGCGGAAAGTCGAAGCTTGGCAGGATAACGAAAGCTGGCGATTCGTATCTGAGAACACTTCTGGTTCAGGGTGCCCGCTCGGTACTGATCGGGGCGGAGAAAAGGACTGATTTATTCAGTCGTTGGGTCTGCTCACTGGTCGAACGCAGAGGATACTGGCGCGCTGTTGTTGCCATCGCTGCCAAAAATGCAAGACTGTGCTGGGCATCATTGCATTACGGTGATGATTTCAGGTTGTACTCAGCCAGCTAAAGTACAAAGCTGTATGACCATCTGTTCTGCAACTCGTTGATGATAAAGGGTTAGACCCCGTGAGGTATATCTGCTTATTGTACAGGGCAAGTGTACCCGACTAACGAACTAGAGCCTCACGAGCGTCTTTCATCAGGGTCCGAATCGATGACGATTCATCATGACCGTTTATAGTACCGCAGTCTCTCCCCTTTATTTTTTTACTATAGTGCAGACAGAAACCGTAAACACCGGCGTTGACATGCCGGGGAAGCCCTTATAGTACAATAATTCTCTATATCCAAACTGACCCCAGGTTGTACCAATGCTGCATGCAGTGAATACGCAGCATGGTCTCCAGCGGATAGGGCCGTCGGCCATTGCCCGCCTTGGGATAAAACGGCTCGATGACAGCGGTCATATTCTGCCATGGCAGAATCTGCTCCATGCGGGAGAGGAAAATCTCTTTTCGGGTCTGACGGCGCTTAGTGCTGAATTCACTATCGGCGAAGGTGAGTTGATGGCTCATGATGTCCCTCTGGGATGCGCTCCGGATGAATATGATGATCTCATATCAGGAACTTGTTCGCACCTTCCATAGCTATCTGATGGCGCGAAGCTTGAGTATAAATAGAAAGCTATGGGCTTTTCGAACAAATAACTAGCAGTGATAGTTAAATCGCGATCCACGTAGAACCGCCGCATCTGGTGGGTTGATCGGCAAGGATTTTGCGAGCATCATCGCATTTATTATTGAACGCAAGATCATTCTGCTGTTTGCGCAGGGGATTAGCTACCAGGACATTAGCCGAGAGTTCGAAGATTTATATGCTTTCAGCATGTCAACCGCCACCATCAGTGTAGTACGATAAAGTTACCCCTGAACTAAAACAGTGGCAACAGCACCCGCTGGAAAAGGTTTACCCCTTCGTCTGGCTGAACGTATTCACTATAAAGTCCGTGAGAATGGCCGTTATCAGAGCAAAACGGTTTATACCGTTCTGGCGCTGAATCTGGCAGGCAAGAAAGAAACTCTGGGCCGGTATCTATAAGAAAGTAAAGGCGCTAACTTCTGGCTGTCTATATTAAGCGACCTGCAAAACTGGGGCATTGAAGACATCCTGATCGCCTGCGTGCGCGGGCTGACCGGCTTCCCGGAGGCGATAAACAGCATTTATCCGCAGACAGAGGTTCAGTTGTGCGTCATTCACCAAATCAGTAACTCGATTAAATACGTGGCCTCAAATGACCATAAAGCTTTTATGGCTGATCTGAAACCGGTATATCGCGCGGGGTCGAAAGAAGCCGCAGAAACGGTGCTGGATGAACTGGAAGCGAAATGGGATCAGCAGTATCCAGTGTTGCTCCAGTCGTGACGACGCAAGTGGGAAAATCTGTCAGCATACAATAGAATTTAAGAAACACGGAGTCAGTAAAATACTGTACGTGAAAAGTGATGCGGAAAGTTAAAACCTCGGTGCAACAACTAAACTCATTGATAAGTTTTTTACTGCGATAATCGATAGATTTGCAGACTATAGGCGTGCGAATGAATAGTCACCTAAAAGCTGGCAGGTAATAATTAACAATGCTGTAACAGTTATATGGCTTTCAGGCAGCGTATTATTATACGCTGCCTTTTTCAACTTGCCGTAATAAAGCATGTTTTTGGATAACGATTAAAAAGTGAATAATTGTAAACAGCTTCATTTTTGTAATATGAGTTAGGATAGAAGTTGACTTCTTTGCCAAGCAGAGATGCTAAAATTGCCACATGCAGCCTGTCGGTATTGACAACTTTATACTCTTCAAGAAAGTTTATCATGCAACGGGTAGAATTACGCGCCAGAAATTCATTATCCCAATAATCGCCATTCCAGGTGAGCGAAATATCATGATTGTTTTCTTTGTAGTCTCCAGTTAGAGATTCGGAGTCCGTTCTGAAGCAGTTGGCCTGTTTTTTATAGACGGGTTTAAGTGACAGGTATTTATTAAGATCGAGATAAAATGCCATATCATCAGTAATGAATACGTTCTTGTTTGGTTCGTAGTTGAGAGATTTAATATAATCGAAGGTGATATTTTCGCGACAAAAAACAACAAACTTATCAATATTGTTGATGAATAAATCGCTATACCCTCTGATTGTCGACGGCATTATTATTACTTTATGAAATTTCCCAATATTATTCTGGATAAAGTCATGACCTTCAGAATACAATCCTTCTATCAGGTTTCCTCCGCCTCCAAAAATTAAAATATCAGTTTCAGAACTGTAGCACTCGCCATCTCTGTAAGGGATATAGGTAAGAGCATTTCGTTCAAAAAAGTCATACGTCGCAGATGCAATTACACCATCTCCAGCATTACCAGGGTTTGCCTTATAGACAAATCGATGAGATAGATGATAAGATTTTAGAAGCAAATCAAATTTTAACTTCATATTGGTCATTTTTTATCCTGTTTAACAGAAGCTACCGACTGCTATCTTACACTACTTCAATTCACTAATATCATAGAAAAGTCTAGGTTACAAAGGAAGGGTTACAATGAAGAAAATTCTTATAATGACGCCGGACATTGAGGGGCCTGTCCGTAACGGCGGTATTGGTACTGCTTTCACTGCTCTTGCCACTACTTTGGCAAAAAAGGGGTATGATGTTGATGTATTGTATACATGTGGCGACTATTCTGAATCATCTGTATCGAAATTTAGCGACTGGTCACGTATTTATAGTACCTTTGGTATCAATCTGCTAAGAACCGGACTGATAAAAGAGATTAATATTGATGCACCGTATTTTAGAAGGAAAAGTTATTCAATTTATCTCTGGTTGAAAGAAAATAACATCTATGACACTGTTATTTCTTGTGAGTGGCAGGCAGATCTTTATTACACTTTATTAAGCAAAAAGAATGGAACGGATTTTGAAAATACAAAGTTCATTGTAAATACTCACAGTTCAACGTTATGGGCTGATGAAGGTAATTACCAGCTTCCATATGATCAGAACCATCTTGAACTCTATTATATGGAGAAAATGGTGGTTGAAATGGCGGATGAAGTTGTTAGTCCGTCTCAGTATTTAATTGATTGGATGTTGAGTAAGCACTGGAATGTTCCTGAAGAACGTCATGTAATTTTAAATTGCGAGCCATTTCAAGGGTTTGTGACGAGAGATGATGTTACAGTTAAAATAAATGAAAAGCCAGCTTCTGGCGTTGAGCTTGTATTTTTCGGCCGCCTTGAAACCCGTAAAGGACTTGACATATTCCTGCGTGCATTAAGAAAACTATCTGATGAAGATAAAGAGAGCATTTCTGGAGTAACCTTCCTCGGAAAAAATGTCACCATGGGGAAAACTGATTCATTTACTTATATTATGAATCAGACTAAAAATTTGGGACTCGCAGTTAATGTCATCAGCGACTATGATCGTACCAACGCTAATGAATATATAAAAAGAAAAAATGTATTAGTCATCATTCCATCACTTGTAGAAAACTCACCCTATACTGTTTATGAATGCTTGATTAATAACGTTAATTTCCTCGCTTCAAACGTTGGTGGAATTCCAGAGCTTATTCAGCAGGAGCATCATGCGGAAGTTCTATTTATTCCTACACCTGTCGATTTATACTGGAAAATCCACTATCGCTTAAAAAATATAAATATAAAACCAGGGCTTGCTGAATCACAAGACAATATTAAAGAAGCTTGGTTTGTCGCAGTTGAACGAAAAAACAACCGCGCATTCAAGAAAATCGATGAAGCTAACAGCCCGTTAGTTAGCGTGTGTATAACTCACTTCGAACGTCACCATTTGCTTCAGCAAGCACTCGCATCAATAAAATCTCAGACGTACCAAAATATTGAGGTCATCTTGGTTGATGATGGAAGTACGACAGAAGATTCTCATCGTTATTTAAATCTCATCGAGAATGATTTTAACTCTCGAGGCTGGAAAATTGTCCGTAGTTCTAATAACTATCTGGGTGCTGCAAGGAATTTGGCTGCGCGACACGCCTCTGGCGAATATCTGATGTTTATGGACGATGATAATGTTGCTAAGCCTTTTGAGGTAGAAACGTTAGTTACTGCAGCATTAAACTCTGGGGCCGATGTGTTAACCACACCAAGCGATCTTATTTTTGGTGAGGAGTTCCCTTCTCCGTTCCGTAAAATGACGCACTGCTGGCTTCCGTTAGGGCCTGATTTAAATATCGCCAGCTTTAGTAACTGCTTTGGCGATGCTAATGCGCTGATCAGAAAAGAGGTTTTTGAAAAAGTAGGCGGATTTACTGAAGATTACGGTTTAGGTCATGAAGACTGGGAGTTTTTTGCCAAAATATCATTACAGGGATATAAATTGCAAATCGTCCCGGAACCTCTATTTTGGTATAGAGTTGCAAACTCCGGCATGTTGTTAAGTGGAAATAAGAGTAAAAATAACTACCGCAGTTTCCGTCCTTTTATGGATGAGAATGTTAAATATAACTATGCAATGGGGTTGATACCTTCCTACCTCGAGAAGATTCAAGAACTTGAGAGTGAAGTGAATCGCTTGCGGAGCATCAATGGTGGTCATTCTGTCAGTAACGAGTTACAACTTTTAAATAATAAGGTTGATGGTCTTATTTCTCAGCAAAGAGATGGCTGGGCCCATGACCGTTTTAATGCTCTGTATGAAGCAATTCATGGGTTGATACCTTCCTACCTCGAGAAGATTCATGAGCTTGAGAGTGAAGTGAGTCGGTTGCGCAGCATCAATGGCGGTCATTCTGTCAGTAACGAGTTACAACTTTTAAATAATAAGATTGATGGTCTTATTTCTCAGCAGAGAGATGGTTGGGCCCATGACCGCTTTAATGCTCTGTATGAAGCAATTCATGTCCAGGGCGCAAGACGAGGCACCAGTCTGGTTCGCCGGGTGGCCCGGAAAGTGAAGTCAATGTTAAAATAAAATAATATGCGGGGCCCAAAAGGGCTCCGCGAAAATAATGTTAAGGAGGGTGCGAATAAGTACCCTCCGCAACGAAAATGAAACTTTTAGTCAATTAAATTCAATCACTTACATAGGCGTTTTTTTGCGTTTGGTGACTTATTCGCACCTTCCTTAGAACAAAGCCACTCATGATGAAAAAATATACCACACACAGATAGGCACCGCTAAATGGTCTGACTTGCGGCCAACCCATAAAGCTGCCAAACATATGGCTGAGCATGACCATACCCGCCAATATCCCACGAGTGCCATCAATGGCATCAAATCTGTTAACAGACAATCTACACCCCATATTCCAATGAGTAAAACTACATTCTTTTAGAAGAAAGAATTTATTAGTAATAAAAAGAATAGCTATCAATATTCAAAGGTGATTACTGCCCAATAGGAAAAATTTTAAAGGCAGGAAGTCACAAAAAACACAAGTACACACATCGAAATTTTACTGCCCCCAGTAAAACTCGACAAAAAATCTATTACTCTCTAGCTAATAAATCATTAATCTAACAGGAATAGAGACTCGCAAATCATGTGACCACGAGCTCTTTTATTTAACGAAAAAAATTTTTATTGAAAATAACAAGATCACTGACAAAGAAGTGAAACTTGCTTAACTTCTTTTTGAAATTATTTAAAAAAACGTCTTACCACGCGTAGCGGCTTAGTCAACTTCCAGGATAAAGAAGAGATTAAATTTTTGTGATGCTGATAAATTCATTGAACTCTTGCTGTTTGATAGTCATCTCATGATGCATATCATTATTTTTGTCGGTTAACTGACGAATATTCTGTTCCTGTTCAGTTACCCGCTCTTCAATCTCATGCAATTGATTATGCAATATCGCATTTTCATCCTTTTGCCCGGCGAATGAGTGGGTAAGCGTCTCAACTTCTTGCTGTAATGCGGAGCTCCTGGCCTGGAAAAACTCAAGTTCCTTCAGAACCCGATCTTTAAGAGAGAATAGGTACTCTTCAGCTGACAGCGTGGTGATCCTATGATGGGCGGCGGCGATAAATTCATCATAAAAATCATCACTCTTTGCATCCAGGGCAACAACAAACTCTTTCACTTGCTGATAAAACGGGTGAAATGCCGGACCAGAAATCGTGTTTAAATGCCACTCAAGGAACACGACAACATAGTTTTTATAATCTCTGAGACGGTGTTCCATCATCCCCTGCTGACAGATAAACGCTTTAAGCGCCACCAATGCTTCAACAGCACAGCGGTGCGACTCTGCTCGCGTGGCGGATAGGGATTCACTACGGTTGATGGTATGAGAAATTAACGTTTCATTTAAGACCGAAATTCTGTTCGCCATGAGCATAAATGCGCAGACGAAGAAAAGATCGTTGGTCGTCCTGATTTCCTGAAAGCGAAGCTGATGACTAGTAATAAATTGACGCCTGAGAAGCTTGTCCCATGGCCACCAGACAAAGGTGCGGAAAAAGTCAGAGGGAATATCCTGGGATGAAAAAAACTTGAGATCAGGTAACAGCTCCTGGCGCACTGACCACGGCATCGGAGCATAAACCTGCAAGGCGGGATCAAAAGACTGGCTGCGACAGATAACGACATCCGCTTGTATATCGCTAGCACGTGCGTACATGCGCTCCAACATCATGTTATCGACATAATCGTCGTCATCAAGAAAAATAACGTACTCACCGGTAGCAGCATCCAACCCGATGTTTCTTGAGCCTCCCCCACCAAGATTTGTCGTGTTGTTAATGACTCTAATTCGTGAATCAGTTTCAGCCAGCGCCGAGACAATCTCTAAGGTATTATCGTCAGAACAATCGTTGACAATAATGATTTCAATATCATTTAATGTTTGCGAGCAAACAGTGCTCAATGTGTCGGAAATATATCCCGCCGCATTGTGCACAGGGATAATAACGGAAACAGCTATACTCTCTTTTTCAGACATGCAATCACCTTGACGCTTAGCTTATAAACGCAATTATATTTATTTATGGGTAGCGTTTAATTTGTAGGTTGCCAGTTTATTAAGGATGGGTAAGATGAAAGCGACTGAGCTTCATCAAAAATTACTCTTCAACAACATCACGATATGTTTTTAATGTTTTATTAATGATCATCACACTCGAGAATTTATCTTGAATGCGTTTTCTGCCATTGATACCCATTGCGACGCGCGTTTCTGGGTTATCCAACAGGAAACCGAGTTTCTCCGCTAATTCCTCGACAGATTTACTTTTTACAATCAACCCATTATCGTTATTGATAATTAAGCTATCACAGCCACCAACATCATAAGCGATACAAGCGCGCCCGACAGAGGAAGCTTCCAGCAAGATACGCGGTACGCCTTCGGCGTAGACCGACGGCAAAGCAACGATATTTGATTCTTCAATTAAATCAAATACATTAGAACAATGACCGAGCCAGTTAATCACGCCTTCGCTTTGCCACTTCTGTATCGTCGCCAGCGGAATTGCGTCTTTATCATTCTCAACTAAAATACCGGCAACATTCAGCGTAAAGTGAATATTTTTATTACTCAGTATTTTTTTGGCTTCAATCAGGTCACCCAGTCCTTTACTCCACAGCATACGGCTGGCAAAAAGGACGACCGGAACATCACGCTGCTGCTCCAGAGAGTATTTGTAAATCTCTGGATTAATACCCGCGCCATCAATAACAATAGTCTGTTTGTAATCGATACCAACCAGATCGGCAAGTTTAGCTCTGTCTTTATCATGTTCGAACATAAACAAACTGCATTTGTTACTGGCGATATACTTATATGCCATAACAGTAAAACTTCGCAGCAGCTTAAGACAGGCAGACTCTGCGGAAAATACTCGGCCCAAACCGACAAAACTCAGAATAACAGGACGATGGGTACTTTTAGCCAGAAAACCGCCGATCAAACAGGGCTTGATGGTAATGCAGTGCAACAAATCTGGATTGATGTTTTGAATAATTTTCCGAGCCTTAGAAAAGGCCCAAAAGAAAATCAAAACGTTGAATGATTGGGCGACAAGTGGAATGTTATGGCAAACAAAACCTAATGTCCTGAATTTTTCCGCTATTTTATCATCGACAAAATGGCTAATAATGTGAATCTCATAACCGGCATCTCGGGCGGCAATTGCACGATCGGTCCAATGCAAATCAAAATACCAATCCGAATTTATGAAATAACACAGTTTTTTCATTGCTATGTCCACTTAGTGAAACTTACCGCTGATTCCTTTTACACCATGTACAATCCCACGGCATAAAAACTTTAGATATACCCATTTCCGGCGCTGCACAGGGAATATGGTGATATACTTACACAGGCGCAAAAGGATTGATGAACTACTAAAAATTTCCACTTCCGTGAATATTCTCTTAGCCAAAATCAAGTTCCGACAAAGATAGTAAACCTTCCACTCTGGCGATATAACCTTTCCCTGAATACTCACGTCATGAGTAAAAACAAGCTCCGGTTGATAAGTGATTTTCTCGCCACTTAAAGTTAATTGATAACCAAAATAGAGATCATCAAAATAAAGGAAAAGTTCATCATAAATATGATGAAGGTGCTCATTCAAGACTTCACGCTTAATGATCATGCCAACAAATGAAACGGTTTGCACCAGCATTTTCTTATTATCTGGTACATATCGTTGGGGATGTTTGATATATTGCAAGGTATCACTAAACGAGGTCGGGACTTTTACAAATGGAACATTCATCGCGCATGTCCGGCCCTGTAAATCTTTAACTAAAGCCGTAAAAACACGACAATCTTCTTTATTTATCGTCGCGAACTTATCAAGAATATCACTTTGCGGATAAGCATCATCGTCATAAAAGAAGACCCAATCGCTATCAACAGAGCTGCATATATATTGACTACCGGCCTTAAACCCGCCGGCCCCCCCGTTATTACTGGCCAGATTTAAGACAATGACTCGGGGATCAGTGATTGTCTGCAGCCAGTCAGAGGTCCCATCCGTGGACCCATTATTGACAATAACGATAGAGGTAAAGTGCAGCTTAACAGTTTCAGCAACCGTCTTTTTTAGCTTCTCAAGACGGTTGAAAGTGACTATTAGTGCAGTATGTTTCATCGTACATCGGCCACAAATACAGGCATTGTTTCGTCGTTGGACAATGAAGACAGGTATTTATCGGCCGTTTTTAAGGCTTCTGCAATCGTTACATCCATATCAAGATAGCGATAAGTCCCTAAGCGTCCGACGAAAGTAATATTTTTCTCACCTTCCGCCAGTGATAGATATTTATCCAGCAGAGCCATCTCGCCCATCTGGCGGATTGGATAGTAAGGAATATCATTTTCACCGCAGGCGCGACTATATTCTTTGTAACATACGGAGCCTTCGTGGTTTTCCCACGGGGAAAAATATTTATGTTCGGTAATGCGCGTATACGGGACATCAACTGAGCAATAGTTCATGACCGCGCAGCCCTGGTAATCACCTTGCCAGGTAAATCGCTCAAAGTCCAGAGTACGGTAGCCAAGACGCCCATGCTGGTATGAATAGAAGGCGTCTAACGGCCCGCTATAAAATACATGATCATAACTTTCGCGATTTTCAGCCGCAAACTCACGCTGTAATTGCAGAGTGATATTTTCATGATCGGCGATCGCTTCAATCATATGGGTATAGCCTAACTTCGGCATGCCCTGGAATTTATGATTGAAATAATTATCGTCATAATTGAAACGCACAGGCAAACGTTTGAGTATAGATGCCGGAAGCTCAGAAGGCTGCATCCCCCACTGTTTTATGGTGTAGCCTTTGAAGAACGCTTCGTATAATTCTTTACCAATGAAGCGCAAGGCCTGCTCTTCAAAAGTCTTCGGTTCCAGAATGGAACTATCACCTTTTTCGCTAATGAGCGCGCGAGCTTCATCAGGAGAACAGGTTTTAGCAAAGAACTGATTAATAGTATGCAGATTAATCGGCAGTGAAAAAACCTGACCATTAACAGTAGCTTTTACTCTATTCACATAGGGCATCATTTCCGCATACTGATTGACATAGTTCCAGACGGTTTCATTATCCGTATGGAAAATATGCGGACCGTAGACATGAACCATGACATCAGTCTGAGGATCGCGAGTGTCATAAGAGTTTCCTCCAATGTGGTCCCGCTGATCGATGATTTTAACCTTGTGACCTTGTTCAGCAAGCTGGCGGGCAATGACCACACCTGAAAAACCAGCGCCGACGATGAGAATATTGTTACGCTTCATAATGTATCTCCAGTTGTATTAGCCAAGAATCGAACGGCGAACTTTATAATAATATTTGATGAGCTTATTTCTTCTTGGCGAACCGACAGGAGCATATTTGTTAACATATGGCATTAAAGCTCTTTTAATCTTTGTCTGCAGTAACACGGTTTGCTGCAGTTCAGTATGTTGGTTAGGTACTACCGTGGCCACAGGTAACTGGCGATAGTAGATTTCTTTCTCCCATGGCGTACTTAAAACATTCTCAAGAAAATCATCATAGAAATCGACTTTCTCAGTATTCCATGGTTTGTTTTCACCCGCATAGTGAATCATTTTTGGATTTCTTCTGGCTTGCAAAAAGCGCATATAGGTTGAAAACTTGAGATTCGGGAAGAAATCATCGGTATTACCATTACCATGGTACACGTTCCATTCTAATGGTAAGAATTTGACTCGGCCAAAGAAGACTTTGTTCATGATATCCTGATCTAAGAACCAATACTTTTTGGCTTTCAATGCTGACATCAATTGAGCAAAGGTATTCTCTGTAACCATTTGTTCGACATTAAAAACAATAATCCCGGCCTGAAAATATTCGTCAGGATTAGTCATTCCTAATGTCTTTTTCAGGTATTGCTCTGCAGGCATAATGCCATCATCTGATTCTGACATGGTACCAAACTTCACAAACCCTTCCATGACGATGTCTTTAACAGCGGCAACCAGGTTAGTGCCGATCTCGACATCCAGAAGTGTCGCCAAATCAGCCTTCACCACGGTGTCAGAATCGATAAACACAACTTTTTTATACTCGCGGAAAAGTTGCGGGATGAACAAGCGCGCATAGGTCGACGCACTAAAATGTGCACGGGTATGAACATCACTCATCTCAGTGAATGAATTCACATCAAAAAAGCGCAATGATATGTTGTTATGACCAGCAACTAGCTTGATAAGGCGTTGTTTATTTAAATGACTGACCTTATTTTCCAGAACAACGATATCATAGTTTCTGTTCGCATCAGAATGGAGAACAATTGAATTGATTAATGCCCCGCCACTTAATGCATAGTTATTATCAAAACTAATAACAACCGGTACGCTTTCGTCAAAAACGGGCTTTAATTTACCATTAAATGTTTCAGCAGTAACAAACGTGCGCTGTAGTTCTTTTATTTTTAGCTGTTTATCTTGTTGACATTTGATGATATAGATATTGAATAAACGCTCAGCAATGTGTCCTATAACTCGTTTTTCTTGAGCGTTGTAGTTATTCATCGAAATCCGATCTTCAAGATTAGACAAAATAGCAAAAAGCCATTCAGAATAATCCAGGAACATGTCTTTGCGCATAACAAACATGTTCGTATAATAACCATCAGTTGCATTATTGAATTGTTGAATCGCAGCTTTATATTGTGGATACAGCTCTTCAACGACATCCAGGGCAGACTGATAGTCTTTAATGTGTAAAAACTCACCTTTTGCATAATGATCAAGGTTATTCTTACTTCCTGCCGATGTTACCGACCATTTTTTGGGTAACAGCAGATCATATCCATCGACGCAGGTGCTTATGGATTCATCACTTAATCCAAACTGGCTTTCGTATTCGGCATTGATGAGCGGGTAGTTGACTACCCCCCAGTTATCCTCAGGATGATTTTGTTGTTCTGCAAAGTTCAAGTGTCTGCGGTAATGCATGAATCCCACATAGTCAGCCAGAGATTCATTCTTCCACACCCAGTAGTGGGCCGTCAGCTCACAATAGAAGGGGTTTTTAAAGGAAATGTTGTCTCCGCTATCATCCCCTTCACAGCCAATATCATTATAAGTATTAGCCTTCCCGACATGCAGTGGTTTAATAATAGAGGCATTTAGAAAAGCACTGGGTTTGTGGTGACATGTATAAATTTTGATACTATTCATCTTATTACCAATTATTAAGCGATTGCTTGCTTGTAAAGTTCAATGATTCTCTCTGCTGAGCCAATTTCGCGGAGTTTATGGTTTTCGATCCAAACAACTCTGTCACAGATTTTTTCAACATCACTCATATTGTGGCTAACGAATAATATCGTTACACCCTTATTTTTGAAGTCTCGTATTGTTTGTATACATTTGGCCTGGAACGAAATGTCACCGACAGCAAGTACCTCATCGATAATAAGTATATCGGGTTCTACCTGGCTGATGACAGAGAATCCAAGCTTCGCAAGCATACCACTTGAGTACACGCGAATAGGTTCGTCAATGAAATCACCCAGCTCGGAGAACTCAATTATCCGATCCATCCGTTGCTGAACCTCTTTGCGGCGTAGCCCAAGCAGGGTCGCATTGAGATAAATATTTTCTCGCCCGGTTAATTCAGGGTGAAAACCGCCGCCTAGCTCAAGCATTGAGGCAACGCGCCCCTGGGTTGTAACAGTGCCTTTTGTAGGCTTAATGACGCCGGCCACCAGCCCGAGGGAGGTACTTTTCCCTGCGCCGTTACGACCAATCAGCGCTACGGCCTCGCCTTTACCCACGGTGAAGGTAATGTCTTCGATCGCAAGATATTTACGCCCTTTTAACAGCTGAAAAGCTCTTTTAGGGTGAAATACGAGATCCTTAATTCCTGAGCCAATATGGTGGTAAAGAGGATACTCTTTCGTAACGTGACTAAAGTTTATTACTGGTTCCATTACAAAATCTCTGCAAATCGATATTTTAATTTATTAAAAATACTCAGGCCCACAATTGTCAGGACTAAACCTGTAATGTAAAGGATTGAAATATATTCATAATTTAAGACGCCATCCATGAACAGCTGCCGCCAGCTGAGGATCATGCTTGCCAGAGGATTATAGGTAATAATCCAGCTAAATTTTTCAGGAATCATATCTGACGCATATAATATCGGCGTGCAATAAAACATGAGCATGATACCAAGGCTGACAAATCGCTCTAAATCCCTGAAGAACAGATTTAGCGTAGAAAATATGATTGAAATACCAAATGTAAAAATCACCTGACCAAGCGCAATAATTGGTACGCCCCAGAGCCATGAGAGCGATGGACGCATACCATACACGAACAGGAATGCAATAATCACAGGAATTGTACACAAGAAATGTAACCCTTCCATCATGACATTACTCAATGGAATAACTGAGCGCGGAAAAACTGTTTTTTTGATTATTTGCGCATTGGCTATAAACGAAAACAAGGAATTTGTCGCCGAGCTGGCAAACCATTGCCACGGAAATAAACCGGTAATCAAGAAAAGGGTATAATTCGGGATCTGCACTCGCATAACGAGCTTAAAAATGAAATAATATATCATTGCAAAAAGCAGTGGATTCGCAATTGACCATAAGTAACCAAATACGCTGCTTTTATAACGTACCTTTAAATCTTTGTTTGTTATAACAACAAGAAGATCAAACAAATACCCTATATTATACTTCATTTTTATACTCATAAATTATTCTACAAAAAATTCCGTACGTAATATGTATCAAACAGAATTATCGATAAGATCTGCTGTGCTCGAGAGACGAACAGCTATTCCCATAAACAAAGACCAATTGTAACATTATTTTGCACAAGCAATATGTAAACAATCTTTCCTGCGCATTAGCACTCCGGAATCGGAGATGATCGCTAACCTCAGTAACCGCTGAATGAAAATGTGATTCTCGTGGAAGACACATAAACCATCCTTTAAGATTGTAAATAAAATGTTAAATCGAACAATGAGTTTATTCTAAAATTCAGACACGCTACCGCCATTGGCTATCGCAACCAAAATGCGGACTCCCCTCTCTAAAGTGTCTGTCTTACCCGGTCTTACCGTAACGAAGAGGATACGCTCGTCGTTAGGGAAGGTGCGAATAAGCGGGGAAATTCTTCTCGGCTGACTCAGTCATTTCATTTCTTCATGTTTGAGCCGATTTTTTCTCCCGTAAATGCCTTGAATCAGCCTATTTAGACCGTTTCTTCGCCATTTAAGGCGTTATCCCCAGTTTTTAGTGAGATCTCTCCCACTGACGTATCATTTGGTCCGCCCGAAACAGGTTGGCCAGCGTGAATAACATCGCCAGTTGGTTATCGTTTTTCAGCAACCCCTTGTATCTGGCTTTCACGAAGCCGAACTGTCGCTTGATGATGCGAAATGGGTGCTCCACCCTGGCCCGGATGCTGGCTTTCATGTATTCGATGTTGATGGCCGTTTTGTTCTTGCGTGGATGCTGTTTCAAGGTTCTTACCTTGCCGGGGCGCTCGGCGATCAGCCAGTCCACATCCACCTCGGCCAGCTCCTCGCGCTGTGGCGCCCCTTGGTAGCCGGCATCGGCTGAGACAAATTGCTCCTCTCCATGCAGCAGATTACCCAGCTGATTGAGGTCATGCTCGTTGGCCGCGGTGGTGACCAGGCTGTGGGTCAGGCCACTCTTGGCATCGACACCAATGTGGGCCTTCATGCCAAAGTGCCACTGATTGCCTTTCTTGGTCTGATGCATCTCCGGATCGCGTTGCTGCTCTTTGTTCTTGGTCGAGCTGGGTGCCTCAATGATGGTGGCATCGACCAAGGTGCCTTGAGTCATCATGACGCCTGCTTCGGCCAGCCAGCGATTGATGGTCTTGAACAATTGGCGGGCCAGTTGATGCTGCTCCAGCAGGTGGCGGAAATTCATGATGGTGGTGCGATCCGGCAAGGCGCTATCCAGGGATAACCGGGCAAACAGACGCATGGAGGCGATTTCGTACAGAGCATCTTCCATCGCGCCATCGCTCAGGTTGTACCAATGCTGCATGCAGTGAATGCGTAGCATGGTTTCCAGCGGATAAGGTCGCCGGCCATTACCAGCCTTGGGGTAAAACGGCTCGATGACTTCCACCATGTTTTGCCATGGCAGAATCTGCTCCATGCGGGAGAGGAAAATCTCTTTTCTGGTCTGACGGCGCTTACTGCTGAATTCACTGTCGGCGAAGGTAAGTTGATGACTCATGATGAACCCTGTTCCATGGCTCCAGATGACAAACATGATCTCATATCAGGGACTTGTTCGCACCTTCCCTAACGCCATGATTTCTATTCAAACAATAAATAAAGGGATTACCTACGTGTTGCAAACTCAACACATCTACATCTCGAGAAAAACAGGTTTAGTTTTGCTTCTTATCTAGCACTTTTTAGCGAGATAATCACCAACGAGCATTTCAATAAATTCTTTAAGTTCCAGATATTAAACACCATAAGTCTAATATGCCAACAGTTTCTATAATCGCGTTTCGCGAATCCGTGATATGAGCACCAATGTTGACAGTGCCACTTACCACTACACAACTTCATATCGCGTCTACTCTATTGCTAACACTTTCGAGTGATCCGTACCAGCAAAAGTGGACACTTCGCTAAGAAAGTCTGGGGTCAAGTCTTGCAACGTGCACAACGTGCTTTGGCAAGGTCTGCTTTTGGCACATAAGAAATATTCAGAAATTTCGAATACTACATTAGCTCACTCACTTTACTGCAAAAACCGTAACCAACGTTTTCATTGAGTCACCCGAAACCATAACAAAGTGCATTTTGCTACCAACATGCTGCCAAAACTCGGCCTCTTGTGCATATTTTTTGGCTTTTTGGATAGAGGCACTTTCTGGTAACTGGGTTTTAGTTAGCCTTGGGCATAGCAGCTTTGTGCACAAAGCCTTCCAAGGATGCTTAGGTACACCGTCTGAAAGCCGCATTTAATCCCGATGTGCGGCCCTGTGGCTGCGTAAACAGGTTAATGGTGATTGGTTCTTGCAAACCACATGCAAGTTCTATCAGCGTTTCAGTCACGCTCCGAAAGGTACACGGTTATCCTGATAAGGTGTGATCCCTCTGACAATCTGATGACGTCACTACGCTCCGCTTGTTGCTGTATCACCAACGGGGCTTTATGGCTGCAATTGTCTAAATCAGAGGGTTGCACAAGTTATACTCGAAAGTTAATCTGAGATAAATCTTAGATTGCCAGAGGTCTCTTGATGGGGTCGGTTCCGGCTGAGGGCGAAATGACACCCTAAGCGTTAGCTCTGTGTCGTTGCACGATGTCAGCGACGGTATTCTTGCTGATACCGAGCTCGCGTGCGATCCAGCGATAGCTGCGTCCCTCGGCCCTCATCGCAACCACCTTAGGCAAAAGTCGGTCTGATTTTGGTCGCACTCCGGCCTGACGACCAAGCCTCTTACCACGTGCCTTCGCAACAGCAAGGCCTGACTTGACCCGCTCGCTGATGAGATCCCGCTCAAACTCCGCAATGCCGGAAAGAAACGTCGCCAGCATTCGTCCATACGGCGACGAAAGATCGAACGCCATTCCATTCATGGCTATCACGGAAACCTTCCAGTTCTCCAGTTCACGTAGCGTATTGAGCAGATCGAGCGTCGAGCGCCCCCACCGGGAAAGCTCAGTGACCAGGATTGCATCAATTTGTCTGGACTGGGCAAGCGCCAGGACTTTCTTTCGCTCGGCCCGGTCGAGTTTAGTTCCTGAACCTGTTTCCTTAAATATTCCCACCACGTCGTAGCCGGCACGGCCGGCGAAGGCTCGCAGATCAAATTCCTGGCGTTCACAAGACTGATCCGCTGTTGAAACCCGGCAGTAAATGGCGGCACGATGTCCCAATTGAACCCTCCTGGATTTTTGTATCGGAACGCCCTGATTTATATGGGCTGGCTGTTGTCCAAAACAGACTATACTTCAAAAGGGACGAATTTGTATGTCACGACGCCATATTTTCACCGAACGGCAGCGAGCAGCGCTGTTCGATCTGCCCACGGACGAACTGTCGCTACTGAAGTTCTACACGCTGGGCGATGATGACCTGGAAAACATTAGGCAGCGCCGCAGACCGGAAAACAGGATTGGCTTTGCCCTGCAACTTTGTGCCTTACGATATCCGGGCCGTGCACTGGCTCCTGGTGAGATGATCCCGCGTGAAGTCCTTTCCTTCGTCGGTGCTCAGCTTGGAGTTCCGGCTGATGCGCTTCTCACTTATGCCACACGGCGCCAAACCCGTCAGCAGCACATGGACACGCTGCGCGAAATTTACGGCTACAAGACCTTCACGGGCCGTGGTGCCCGTGATCTGCGGGAGTGGACTTTCGGCCAGGCCGAAGATGCCAGATCAAACGAGGATCTTGCTCATCGTTTTATTGTGCGGTGTCGGGAAACTTCCACCATTCTGCCCGCAGTATCGACAATCGAGCGCTTGTGCGCGGATGCTCTGGTCGCCGCTGAGCGGCGGATTGAAACGCGGATTGCGGAAAATTTAACAGCGGATGTTCGCGATCACCTGGACAAACTTCTGAGTGAAATGCTCGCCGGCAATATCAGTCGTTTCATCTGGCTTCGCAACTTCGAGGTTGGTAACAACTCGGCTGCTGCTAACCGTTTGCTCGACAGGCTCGAATTTCTGCGTACCCTGAATATCAATCATAGTGCTTTGGCCAGCATACCTGCCCATCGCATTGCCCGGCTGCGTCGGCAGGGTGAACGCTACTTCACCGACGGTTTGCGTGACATCACTTCGGACCGCCGCTGGGCGATCCTTGCCGTCTGTGTTGTGGAGTGGGAAGCGGCGATTGCTGATGCCATAGTCGAAACCCATGACAGGATCGTAGGAAAAACCTGGCGGGAAGCGAAGCGCCAGCATGACGAAACAATTTCCGGCTCTAAAGCCACACTCGCGGATACGATCCGTACCTTCACCGCGCTGGGAGCTTCGTTGCTTGAGGCCCGCAGTGACGGAACCCCGCTGGAGATGGCTGTCGCCAGTTCGGTTGCATGGGACCGGCTCGCTCAACTGGTAGCGACAGGGACTCAACTCAGCAACACGCTAGCCGATGAGCCTCTTGCATATGTCGGGCAGGGATACCATCGCTTTCGTCGTTATGCGCCCCGCATGTTGCGCTGTCTGAAGCTCGAAGCCGCGCCGGTCGCCGGACCATTGGTAGCAGCAGCTTTGTCGATCGGAGAGATGAAAGGTGTTGCATCGCCAGAAAGGCGTTTCCTGCGGCCCAGCTCCAAATGGAACCGTCATTTACGAGCTCAGGAAAAAGGAGATACCCGTCTTTGGGGTCAGTTTGGATATAGAG